>CATPCO010000380.1 GCA_955652925.1 uncultured Xanthobacteraceae bacterium
GGTGCGCGCTTACTCCTTATTCACGTTGCCGGCATCGCAAAAAATCACGCCGCAAGCCGAGCGGCGGCTGCAAGTGCTGCAATCGCTCGACACGCTGGGTGCGGGATTTCAGCTTGCCTCCCATGACCTGGACATCCGGGGCGCCGGCAATCTGCTCGGCGAGGAGCAGTCCGGTCATATCAAGGAGGTTGGCTTCGAGCTTTACCAGCAGATGCTGGAAGAGGCGGTCGCAGGCCTCAAAGCCGGCATCACGGCTCCTGCCTCCGACAAGTGGTCGCCACAGATCACCATCGGAGCGTCAATCATGATACCCGAGGACTACGTCGCAGACCTGCCGGTGCGGCTTGCACTGTACCGTCGGCTGGCCGAAATCGATGATGACCGCGAGATCGAGCCTTTCGCGGCCGAGCTGGTCGATCGCTTCGGCCCGTTGCCCCGTGAAGTGGAGCACCTGCTTTTGGTCGTCGGAATCAAATTCCTGTGCCGGCAGGCCAATGTTGAGAAGATCGAAACGGGCCCCAAAGGAGCGGTGATCTCGTTCCGCGACAACACCTTCGCTAATCCGGATCGGTTGGTTAGCTATATCCACGAGCAGGGCCGCTCTGCCCGCGTGCGCCCCGACATGAAGGTGGTCTTCTTTGACGATTGGGAGAAACCGGAGGAGCGCTTGCGCGGCACGGCCGCAATCCTGCGCAATCTGGTCACGCTCGCTCAGCCGGCCAAAGCCGCTTGACCGGCAGGCTATTCGGCGGCCTGCCGATTCGCATATTCGCGTGCCGCGCGATCAATGGCCTGAGCAAGATATTCCGGCGATTGCGCACCTTGCACCGCGATCGCGCCCGCGAAGATGAAACATGGTACGCCGTCAATGCCGGCTTCCTTGGCTGAATCTGCCTGCTGCTGCACGCGTGCCGTATCCTCCTCGCTCGCCAGGCGCGCGCGGATGAAATCGGCATCAAGGCCGCATTCGGCGGCGGCTTTAACCAAGGTATCGCGATCGGAAAGGTCGCCACCTTCTGCGAAATAGAGCTCCATGAGCCGTTGCTTCATGGCAGCGGCATTGCCGGACGGGCCGGCCCACAGGATCAGCCGATGACAATCGAGCGTGTTAGGCTGGCGCGTGATCTTTTCTGGGGCGTATGTCAGCCCTTCCTCGGCGGCCGCTTTGGCCACTCGCGCTGCGATCGGTCGATATCGCTCAGGCGAGCCAAATTTTGTGACGAGATACTGCTCTCGGCTTAATCCCTCGCGCGGCACCCATGGATTGAGGAAGTAGGGTTGGAAGCGGAGCTCAATCGGTATGTCGGGGCGAAGCGCAATGGCCTTTTCGAGACGCCGCTTTCCGATCAAGCACCAGGGGCAAACAACGTCGGAGATCATATCGATCGGCAGGGTCATGGTTGCCTCCACACGAGGCAGTTAGCTTAGACCGACCGCAATGAAATGAAAACCTGTGGCCTGCCCGGTTTGGGCTTCGTTAATGGGCGATGTTAGCCTTCGGGTAAGCGCCTACGCGTGCAACCAGCGTGCTCAGATTGTCCGTGGGCTTGAAGGTCGCAAGCGTGATCGAGGGCCTGATGGTACGCCGGTCGCGCCCGGGAGAGAGCATTGTCTGCTTGAGCGTGCTTGCGAGCCGTCGTGCTACGACATGGGCGCTGCGGAGATCGGTCCCGGTGAACGCCGCGAGAATGGAGCCGTCCTGCTCACGGCAGGCGAAGTCGACCGTGCGTACCAGCCGGCTGAATAGGCGGGCGGCATCGATATGTGTGCGCCCGTCGGTAATCCCCTCGAATGAGAAGCGTGCAATCGAAAGCGCGCTGCCGCTCTCCTCGGCTTCCCCCACCGCGCGATCGAGATCGCGCCAAAAAGCATGCGATTCCAAGAGGCCAGTATCAGGGTCGAAGAAGCCGTCGCTCTCGAGCGACTTAAGCGCCCGCTTGAGGTGGCCTTCAAAAGCGCGCAGCCGAACGAATGGAAGAATCCGCTCGACCAGACGCAAGGCGTTCGCCTCGACGCGCATCAGATTGGGCAGCGCCCTCTCCTCATCCGCGCCTCGGTTGAGTAGTCCAATCGGAAGATCACGGAAGCGGGGATCCTCGGCAAGCGCGGTGAGCAAGGCATCGACAGGACGCGGGCCAAGACCCTCGCCGATCACGATACCGTCGATATCGCGAGCATTGAGATAGCGCGCGGCAGCTTCAATGCTGAATGTGCCGATGAGACCGACCCGTTCGCCGAGTGCAACGGAAAGCGCCGGATACGATCCGCCACGGCCGACGCAAAGTACGGTCGCATCGGCAAGAAGATTGGCCGGAACCGATATCAGTCTCGCCGGATTCATCGCGCGTGCGCGGCGCAGGACGGTGGCATGCAACGTCCTGATACGAAGCGCCGAGTTTAATCGCGCAATAAAACGCTCGGGAGCGTGCGCATGCGCGGCCGCGAGCGCGCCGGGAACGCCGGCAGCGTTATCGTTTTCCACCAGGGTAAACACCGGGGTCACCGGACCCGCGCGAGTTGCAATCGACTGCGCAAAGGCGCGAACGTGCCGCTCGGCGGCCGCCTCTGCCGCCTGCGCAATCGCAACAGCTACCGGCTGCACTTCTGCGATTGCAGTCGGGGCGTCCGCCCAGCCGGTTTCGACAACGGGAAAGGCGCCAGCTTTGGACAGGACATTTATCAACTCGGCAGCCGAGGTCTCGGTAACGACGACCATCGGACCCAGGAGCGCCATGATTGAAGCTGCCGATTGGAACGCAAAAACACGCTACCGTAGGCCAAGGCGATTAATGGCTCGTCAACAAACACCCGGGCAGCTTTAGCCCGTAAACACGCACGCCTTTGGACCGACCTTTGAGCTCGCTTTACGCTCCCCGTTCTCGGAATGCTCCGACCACGAGCGGGTTTATCCCGAGTTTTGCCAGAGCGGCTTGGACAGCTTGCGGATTGTCGGCGATTCCGCTCAGGCGGTGGCCCGCAAGCGCGTCCGGCAGAACCGCCACGGATGCATGCTGGGAGCCGGCTCGACTCACGAGGTCTTGCAGGTCCGCGAGCACAAATCGATACCCGCCGACGCCGACCATTCCGGGAGGGGGGCCGGTCACAACCATCGCCGGGACGTCGCCCTGGCAGGCGTAACCGGTATCGACGAAGCCGCTGGGTGAAACCTTGAAATAGGGAAGACCGCTCCGCTCCGCGCCCGGCGGAAATGGTGCGCGTGGGACCATCGGACCTCGCAACGCGACTGTACCGGTCGCGGTCGGCGCGATCTCGGCAATAGCGATGCTGCCCTTTGCCATCCGCGGCGCAGTCACGATGCCGAAAGGAATAGCCGCTGGCTTGCCGCCTGTTCCGCGGCAAGCAGCGATAAGTCCGATCTCGCCGAACGCAAGCACGTCGGTCATGCGAGCCTTGTTGTCGCGCCACGGCAACGCGCGCCCGATCCGCTCGGGATTGCGCCAGAGCGCGATGACATTCGGCGAGCGGCCCATGGCACGGGCGTTATCCGCAAGTTGTGCTGCAAGCGGTCCGGAAAGCAGAACGGTGTCGAAATCCATGCTTGTCAACTGCGAGAGATAGACTTCGGGATCAAATGGATGATGCAAGACGAGTGTGCCGCCGACGAGAAGCCAAGGCATGACTGCAATCGCGAGGTTGGCGAACGATGAAAGAGTGAGCGTCGAGAGCAGTAGTGCGTCTTGCGCAAGACGGCTCTCCAACATGACAGCCAAACCGCCTGCGATGACTTCTGCATGGCTGCGCGCCACCGGAACGAGACCATCAGCGCAAGCATCCCACGTGACGAGTGCCACATGGGCCGCAGGCTCCGAGGTGCGTTCTTCGTCCCAGGCGGGAAGCGGATCAAGCTTGCCGGTCGTGAAGAGATCGTCAAATGGAACGAGCCCGTCCGGCGCGTTGGTCCCAAAACCGCAGACATACCGGATGGGGAAGATTTCGGCGGCGACGTGCATGGCGAGGTCGTAGTGGTCCGTCGTGCCGATCCGTCCGCTCACGATCAATGCTGTGGCGCCGACACGACTGAGCGCGGCCACCATTTCGGTTCGCCGCCACAGGAGCGGCAGAGGCATGGGGATGAGGCCCGCTCGCAGCACGCCAAGCACGGTGAGCACGTTCTCCACCGTGTTTGCCATCTGAATTGCCACAATGGCATCGGTGTGCAGGCCAAGCCGGCGTAGCCGGCCCGCAATTGCAGAAACCATCCGGTCGGCTTGGCGGTAGGTGAGACGGCGCGCCATGCTGTCCGCACGATTGGGCGCGTCTATCAAGGCAAGCTCGTCGGGGCGTCGCACGGCCGCCCGGTGCAGGAGCTCGTCGATGGTAGCGCGCGTGTTCAGGCGTGGAGCGGCTGACCGTCCGCGCGGGTCGCTCAGGATCATTGCTCAAACCTCATGGCCGTTTTGGCTCGCTCCACCAGGTTTCGGGCAGATAGCCGTAGAGCGGCGTTGTGGCGGGTCGTCCGGTTCTCGCCCAACGCGCCACCCATTGCTGTGGCACATGGAAGAGTGGGATCGTGTAGAAGCCGGAAATCAGGACACGGTCGAGCGCGCGCACAGCCGCGACGAAATCCTCCCAGCTTTCTGCCTCGAGCAGTGCGGCAATCATCGCGTCAACAGCGGCGCTTTTGATACCCATGTAGTTGCGGGTGCCCGCTTGATCGGCGGCTGCCGAACCCCAGTAGAAGGCCTGCTCGTTGCCGGGCGAGAGCGATTGGTCCCAGCGGTTCTCGATCATGTCGAAGTCGTATGTCAGGCGCCGCCCCTCAAATTGGACAGCATCCACGAAACGCACCCGTACCGTGATGCCGGCCCGCTTGAGGCTCTGCGCAAACAATTGCGCCAACCGCTCTTCGTCACGCGCAGTGACCATGATTTCGAAGGTGAAAGGCCGGCCGCTTGCAGCTTCGACCAGTTCCTGGCCGCGCAGCTCGTAACCCGCGGCCGACAAGAGATTGAGTGCCTGCTTGAGCGTTGCGCGATCGCGTCCGGAGCCATCGCTCAGCGGCGGTGACCAGCTGCCTTTCAGCACGTCTGAACGAACCGCCCCGGGAAAAGGCGCGAGCAGCGTCATCTCGCGCGCATTCGCGGGCTGCCGATGGGATGAGAGCTCCGAGCCATCGAAATAACCGGCGGTCCGTTCGTACAGGCCGAAGAAGTAACCGCGGTTGATCCACTCGAAATCGAACAGCAAATAAATCGCCTCGCGCACGCGCGCATCCGTGAAAAGGGTGCGGCGTGTGTTGAACACAAGATACGAGCTTGGCTTGGGCACGCCGGTCGGGAAGCTTTCCTTGATCACCAGGCCGTCTCGTACAGCGGGGAATGCGTAGGCGGTCTGCCAGCGCGCCGGATCGTATTCAAGTCGGAAGTCGTAAAGACCGCGCTTGAATGCCTCGAACTGGGAATTGGCTTCACGATAAAAATCGAACCGGACCTCGCCAAAATTCCAGAAGCCGCGATTGATGGGAAGATCGCGACCCCAATAATTCGGATCACGCCGCAGGACCACGCTCTTTCCCGGATCGACCTCGCCTACGATGTAAGGACCAGATCCAAGCGGTGCTCGGAACGAGGTTTCCTCGAAGGTCTCTGGCACAATTGCGTGCTTCGCGAGCACCGGCATCAGGCCGAGGATAAGCGGAAGCTCGCGGTCGCTGCTTGCGGACAGATCGAAGCGCACCGTGTGTTGATCAATGATGTCGGCGCTGGAGACCTTCTTGTAATAAGTGCGGTAGTTGGGCCGGCCTTTGTCCCGCAGGAGCTGCCAGGAGAAGACGACGTCCTCGGCTGTAACGATTCGGCCGTCCGAAAAGCGCGCGGCCGGATTGATCCGGAATGTCACGTAGCTGCGCTGCGGATCCGTGTCGACTGATTGGGCGATCAATCCGTACAACGAGAATGGCTCGTCGTAGCCGCGCGCCATGAGGCTTTCCACGACGTAACCTCGGATCGCTGGCAGTGAGATGCCTTTGACGATGAATGGATTGAGGCTATCGAAAGTGCCCAGAACACCCTGGACCAGGCGCCCTCCTTTCGGAGCATCCGGATTGGCATAAGGCACGTTTTTGAAGCCGTCCGGCATGACGGGCTCGCCATGCATTGCGATGCCATGCCCGCTCGCCTGCGCTGGCCCGGAGCACGGAAGCACCAGAGCAAGGAGCAAGGCGCGCAGGATCATCGGCGGGCGGGCGATGGGTGGAGACCGAATAGGCATTGGCTAAGTCGCAGATCGATGCTTGGACCTTCTTGCGTTCGCAGGGCAAGTTTGGGCCTCTTGGCTTTGCTGCCAAAGCCCGATTCGGGTGGTTATCACCACTATTACATCGTTTCGTGGGCAATCCTGCTGCTTCCTCGGCCCGCCCAGAGATCAAGGGTGTGTCTCGTGGGCTGCGGTCACGCTCCTGCCGCATTTGGTGACGACACAACCTTTAGGATGGGGCGACCGTTCCGGCTGGAGCGCCGCGTGAGCGGTAAGCATGAGGGTTCGTCGATGAATTATAGGTTGGGTATTGCGCCGGCCGGTTTGGCCGCACGCGCGTTGGCCGTCGGCGCGGCAACCTCCATGTTGATGGGGCTGTGCAGTTTTGACGTATTTGCTCAGACGCCGCCCGCCCCCAAGACTGCGCCGAAAGCCGCCCCAAAAGCGGCACCTGCTCCGAAGGCCGCCGAGGCTCCCGCCCCGCAAGCTCAGGCGCAGCAGCCTCAGGGAAACGAGCAGCCGCAGCTGATCTTCTCGCCTTGGACGAAATTCTGTCTCAAGGGTCAGGAGGCCACCGCCAAGCAGGTCTGCTTCACGGGTAAGGACGGGCGGGTCGAGAACGGGATGCCTGTCGTGGCCGCCGTGCTCATTGAGCCCGAGAACGATCCAAAAAAGGTGCTGCGGGTGACGTTACCGCTTGGAATGTCGCTCCAGCCCGGTACCCGCGTCATCGTCGACAACGGCCAGCCGATGACCGGCCCATACGTGATCTGCTTCAATAACGGCTGTATGGCCGATTACGAGGCCAGCGGTGAGCTGATTGGCAAGCTCAAGAAGGGGCAGGGACTTGTAATCCAGGGCATCAATGGCGCCGGCCAACCGATCAGCCTGGTCGTCCCGCTCGGTGATTTTGGGAAAGCCTACGACGGGCCGCCCACCGACCCCAAGGTTTTCGAGGAGCAGCAGAAAAAGTTGCAGCAAGAGCTGCAGCTGCGTGCCGAGGAAGCCCGCAAGAAGCTGGAGAGCCAGCAACAGGCGGCACCCACCAGATGACCGATGTCGGACGTCAGAGATCCGATCCTGTCATCTGGTCTCTGACATCTGACCTCTACATCAGTTGAAGAGCGAGCTGCGCGGCCGGTAACGGCCCTTTTCGTCCTGCTCGAACACCTCAGCAATCTGAGGATGGCGTACGGGTTCTCCGGACGTGTCCGGCAGCAGATTCTGCTCTGAGACATAGGCGATGTATTCGGTCTCGGCATTTTCTGCGAATAGATGATAGAAGGGTTGATCTTTGCGAGGACGAACCTCGGCGGGTATCGATTGATACCATTCTTCGGTATTGTTGAATTCCGGATCGATGTCGAAGACGACGCCTCGAAACGGAAAAACCCGATGACGAACGACTTGGCCGATCTTGAATTTCGCGGTGCGCGTTTTGCTCATCAGAAAACCTGAGATCATTCAGGATGGAGCACGCAATTCATGAAAGGCGGTAGGACCCGGCCATCTCCGGGTCCTTGGCAGCGATCAGACGCGCGAGGTCGACGAGTACCTTGGCCTGCTTCCAAGTGGCATCATCCTGCATCTTACCATCGATCATAACCGCTCCAGTGCCGTCTGGCATGGCATGCAGGATTCTGCTCGCGAATTCAACTTCGGCCGGATCAGGCGAGAAAACGCGCTTTGCGATCGGGACCTGACTGGGATGGAGCGTCCAGGCTCCGGCGCATCCCATCAAAAAGGCGTTTCGAAATTGCACCTCACATCCCGCCGGATCGGAAAAATCACCAAAGGGGCCGTAAAACGGCTTGATGCCCGCTGCGGCACAGGCATCAACCATTTTGGCCAACGTGTAATGCCAGAGGTCCTGCTGGTACACACTGCGCGGTGCGCCTTCCTCTGCGACATCGGCGAGGACCTTGTATTCCGGATGGCCCCCTCCGACGCGCGTCGTTTTCATGGCGCGGGAGGCAGCGAGATCGGCGGGCCCGAGACTGATTCCATGCATGCGCGGTGAGGCCATGGCAATGTTGGAGACATTCTCAACCCCCTCGGCCGTCTCCAGGATGGCATGAATCAGAACTGGCTTCTGAAGGCCATGCCGCGCTTCCATCTGCGCCAGGAGCTGATCGAGGTAATAGATGTCCCATGCACCCTCCACCTTCGGAAGCATAACGGCATCGAGCTTGTCCCCAACTGCGCCGAGAATCTCGATCACGTCGTCGGGCATCCAGGGCGAGTTGAGAGCGTTGATGCGCACCCATAAGCCGGTGGTACCGAAATCGTACGCTTTTGCCATCTCGATGAAGCCGGCGCGGGCAGCGGTCTTGGCGTCGGCCGCAACGGCGTCCTCCAGATTACCGAGGACCACGTCGACCTGCGAAATCAACTCCGGAACCTTGGCGCGCACCTTTTGGACGTGCGGCGGCACGAAATGAATCATGCGCTCAAGCTTGACCGGAGGCTCGCGCAACGGTGATGGCGCGCCGATCGCAAGCGGCCTGAAAAAGTTGCGCGGCAGCTTCATTCCTCATCTCCACCTGCGAGCAGCCGTTTCTCACGTTACAGCATGTCCCGCAAAAGTGGGAACCGGTTTTGCGAAAAGGACATGCTCAACAAAGACATGGAGCAGGATGACGATTCGCATCCTGCTCCATGTGCGGAAATCGGCTGCGCCAAGCCGGTTTTGTGGGCAGACGGCGTCGTGGTCACAAAGCCAGTCCGCGCATCAGCCGCGGCTGAGAGGCGAATGGCATGACCCCTTCCCGCATTGCGCCGCGCCGCAAGGGAGCGGCACGGCCGAGCAGAAAAAGGCCGAGCCCGCGAGCCGCCTGGAGCGGCAGAAAGTCCGAAAGCAGACTTCGATTGAGCACATCCACGGCGACGGTACGGCTGATGATGTCCGCCCGGCGCATTCGGCCGTATTGGTCCGTCACTTTGCTGGCTCCGATGTCAGCTCCCTCTCGATGAGCCGTTACGACGATCTCGGCTATGGTCGCCGCATCCCGCAACCCCAAATTCAAGCCCTGCGCTCCGATCGGAGGGAGCGTGTGTGCCGCCTCACCCACGAGTACGATGCGGGGCGCGCCACACCGCGTGGTCGTCTCAACGGACAACGGGAATACCCCGCGGCCGGGCTCGACCTCGATCCCGCCGAGGATGGAATGCGAACGGCGCTCGATCTCTTCCCCCATCAAGCAATCGGAAAGTTTGATGAGATCGCGGGCTTCGTCTGGATGCACAACGAATACGAGGCTCGCGCGCCGTCCCGGCAGCGGGACGAGCGTGAAAGGGCCCGTCTCGGTGTGGAACTCGGTCGAAATGTTATGGTGCTGGCGAGCGTGTCGCAGATTGAATGTCAAGGCGGTTTGGGCGTAGGTCCGCCGCGCAACGGCTATGCCCGCGGCGGCCCGGCACAATGAGTGCCGGCCGTCGGCGCCGATGACCAGCCTTGCTGTAATCACCGTGCCAGCGACCGTGCGGATCGTGGCGCTCGTGTCCGCAACCTGCACAACATCCGCCTGGTCTTCGATCCAGGTCAGCGAGGCAAGCGCGCGTGCGCGCCTTTCCAGCGCAGGCATGAGGCGGCGGTTTTCAATATTCTGACCAAATGCATCGAGACCGATTTCCTCCGCAGCAAAGAGAACTTCAGGCGCGCGCAACAGCCGCCTGGTATCATCGATGATGCGAATGGCCTTGAGCGGGGCAGCCTCGGCGCAGCATTGCTCCCAGACATCGAGCGCAGTCAGCGCCTTGACCGAGCTGTCGAGAAGAGCGGTGGTGCGGTGGTCCACGCCAGCAGCGGGGGCTGCAACCAGCACGGTTTCCACCCCAGCCGATGCGAGCGCGGTCGCGGCCGTGAGGCCGGCAGGTCCTCCACCAATAACGAGACATTGCGCGCTCGAGCTCTTCATGTGACCTCGGAAAGCAGATAGCAGTAACGCAGATCAGTGCCGATGGGATGCAAGTAGGCCCCTGCCGGCCGACGCTCGCAACACGTCACAATGTATAGTGCACTCGAAAACCCAGAGCACCTTCCGTGTCGCCGCTGATCCAGGTCCGCGCGTTTGCGGTCCATGTCTTTACCGCAACCGGAGCGGCGCTTGCGCTTACTGCACTCTTCTATGCGGTGGAGGGCCAATGGACCTCCATGTTTCTATGCCTCGGCATTGCCCTCATCATCGATGCGGTCGATGGTACGATTGCCCGCTACGTCGGTGTGGCGGGTGTTCTTCCGCGCTGGTCGGGCGACCTGCTCGATCTGGTGGTCGATTTCGCAACCTATGTTTTCGTGCCGGCTTATGCCATCGCCGCGGGCGGCATCTTGCCGGCGCCGCTTGCGCTGCCTGCCGGCGCCCTCATTGTGATCACCGGCGCGATCTATTTTGCCGACCGGCAGATGAAATTGCCGGGCAACTACTTCCGTGGTTTTCCAGCGCTTTGGAATGGGCTCGCATTCTATCTTTTTCTGATCAGGCCGGCGCCCTGGTTTGCACTGCTCATTGTCATTGCATTTTCGGTGCTGACCTTCATGCCCTTCAAATTTCTCCACCCGATCCGGGTAAAGCGGTTTCGTGCGCTCAACGTCACCGCCGTACTTATTGGGTCAATGCTCGCAATCGGTGCTCTCATTTATGAGCTGCATCCGGCGATGTGGGTGACGGCAGGCCTGCTGCTTATCGGGCTTTATTTCCTTGTTGTAGGGTCGACCGATCGCGAACGCCCCGCCCCATAGGCATGCTGGGAGGCTTGATCCGCCGCCCCCGCTGAGAGACATTGCGGCCAGCGCCCATTCGGTGCGTGCAATCAGGACAGGAGTGACAGCAATGGTCGCAGCGGTGCGAGTACACAAGGTCGGCGGGCCCGAAGTGCTGACTTACGAGGATGTTCCCGTGCCGGCCCCGGGCCCTGGTCAAATCAAGATCAAGAACCATGCCTCCGGCGTCAACTTCATCGACACGTATTTTCGAATGGGCATGTATCCGTCGCCGGTCGGGCTGCCGTTCATTTCCGGCAATGAGGGGGCAGGGGAGGTGATCGCGGTCGGCCCCGGCGCGACCGACATCAAGGTCGGTGATCGCGTCGGCTACGTAAGCCCGCTCGGCTCGTATGCGGCAGAACGACTGCTTCCCGCCGACCGGGCGGTAAAGCTGCCGGACAGCATAAGCTATGAACAAGCTGCCGCGATGATGCTCAAGGGGATGACCGTGCAGTATCTGCTGCGGCGGACTTACAAGGTCGCCAAGGGCGATAACGTGCTCATTCACGCCGCTGCGGGCGGTGTCGGCCTTATCGCATGCCAATGGGCCAACTACCTTGGCGCAAACGTGATCGGGACGGTCGGTTCAAAAGAGAAGGCCGAGCTGGCGAGGAAGAACGGCGCTCATCACACGATCCTTTATCGCCAGGAGGATTTTGTCGCGAAGGTGAAGGAGATCACCGGCGGCAAACTTTGCGAGGTGGTCTATGACGGGGTGGGCAAGACGACCTTCCCCGCGTCGCTCGACTGTATCAAGCCGCTCGGCATGTTTGTGAGCTTCGGTAGTGCGTCGGGACAGGTCGAGGCCTTCAACATCAATATCCTTCAGACCAAGGGCTCGCTGTTTGCGACTCGTCCCACCCTCAATCATTACGCTGCCAAGCGGGAGGACCTGCTAAACGGGGCGAATGAGCTCTTCAAGGTTGTGACAAGCGGGGCAGTCAAGATCCCGATCAACCAGAAGTATTCTCTCAAGGATGCCCAGAAAGCCCATCGTGATCTTGAATCGCGTGCCACAACGGGCGCAAGCATTCTGGTGCTCTGATCAGGGATCAGGGATCGAATGTCAGGGATCAGGGTGTCACTTGTCAGGAACGATATGGCTGATGCCTGACACCTGATAAGCCTGATACCTGATCACTGGCTGCTGGTAATCACCTTGGCGAGTTTAGCGACTGCGGGATGATCGAATGTACCGGCGACAAGGCGGGGAATACCAACCATCGGGATAGCATCGGCGAAGCGTTCGATGGTGGTTATGGTGTCGGCAAGCGAGGCGGCGCTGCCCTGGCTTTCGCTTATCGCCACCGCCGCGATGTCGAGATTGCGCCGCGCCAGGACTTCCAATGACGTCAACGTGTGACTGATCGCGCCCACATACGTTCCGGTCACCAGAACAATCGGCACCCGCAGCACAGACATCCAATCGA
>CATPCO010000381.1 GCA_955652925.1 uncultured Xanthobacteraceae bacterium
CCGGCCAAGCATCGTCCAATTTGATCAGCCTTCGCTTTCGATCTTCTCGCGCGCGGCGCTCGCCAAGAAGGCCGAGCGCGTGAGCCCGCGTGCAGCGGCTGCCTCGTCGATTGCCGCGAGCAAGCCGGCATCGAGCGAGACATTCGCCTTGGCCGCCCGGCCCGCATCGAGGACTAGCGGTACGATCGCGAGCGCGGCGCCCTGTGCGAGCGCCGCCGCCACTTCGGGATCGGCGCGCAGTGCCTCCATCGAGTGCGGTTTAGGCAGTTTCTCGCCATCGGCCAGCGCGTCTTCAGCCCACAGCCGCACAGCCTCGGTTGCCCTGCGCAAGATTTCATCGATGGTGGCAGCGGCGGAAGTGCAGCCCGGCAGATCCGGCACCGTCAGCCCGTAGGAGCCGGGCTTGCCGTCCACGAGTGCGACATATCGAGTCATTGAAAAACCTCCATTCAATCGAGCCAACCAGCATGCTTGGCGACCGCCCGTGCTACCCCCGGCGACAGCGTGCGGTGACGCGGCAGGATAATGCGTCCGGGCCGGGTCGGATGCTTGTAGACATCATGGTTGCCGCCAGGGCGCGCTTTCCAGCCGTCGCGCAGATAATGCTTGATTAGGATCGGCACCTGGCCTTCCCGGTGCATCGGGCTCAATGCGGCCCTCATCCATGCGGGTGTGCCTCTTTGATTAATGACTCAGCTGGAATGCCAAGGCCGGCATGGAGACGGCGCACCATGGTTAGAGTCAGCGGGCGCTTGCGCGAGAGCACCTCATACACGCGGTTGCGGCTGCCGATAAATGGAACGAGATCACGCGGGGTGAGGCCCTTTTGATCCATGTGGTGCTTGATCGCCTCGACCGCATCGGGCAAGTCCAGCGGATAGTGCTTTGCTTCCCAAGCCTCCACAAGGGTGACCAGGACGTCAAGGCGATCGCCTTCTGGCGTGTTGCGCTTCGCGTTCATGAGCCCCTCGATTTCCTTAAGAACGCGTTTGTAGTCTCGCTGGGTCTTGATCGGCGCGATTGCCATCTGTGACACCTTGAATTTGTGCATCGAGCATATGTGAGGCGGGGTCGGACTCATTTTCAAACCGTCTGCGCATCAATGGGATCATATTGGGCATGTGTAGCCACGAATCGGATGCACAGCACTCGGTAGGGATAATTGATCCATGCCACGATCCGGTACTTGTTGCCGCCAATATTGAAGACCACTCGCCCGTCCCTTAGAATGCTGGCCGAGCGGAGATCCCTTTTCACCTCCGCGGGACCGCTCCAATCTGCGGCCTTGACCTGCCGTTCGCAAGTTGAAGCGGGCTATGTTATTCATGGGTGTGCGCCGCAATACAGGTTAGTCGCATGAACTACCAGGACATCATACCGTCGAACCGGGTAGCGGGGCGGGCGTCCATGCGTCCGCGGCATGCGGATCATGGTGGCGGATGTTCTCGGATGGCTCGCCGCTGGCATGTCCCATGCCCAGATTATCGCGGACTACCCCGAGCTGAACGAACAAGACATTCGGGCGTGTTTGGCGTATGCAGCCGACCGTGAGCGTCGCGTCGTGACCGCCACGAGATGAAGCTGTTGTTCGATCAGAATCTCAGCTTCAGACTTTGCCGGCAGCTGGCTGACATCTTTCCTGAGTCGACTCAGGTACGCCTGGTGGGTCTCGATCGGGCTGACGATCGCACGCGACGGGACTTCGCGAAAGCCAACGATTAGGGCCCAGCTTCGCCAGCGTGCGCGTTACCGCGTCACCAATAACGATCCTACAGTCGAAGTGGATCGATCACTTCGAGAAATGGGAATTGATTGAAATCGGTATCGCGGGTGCAGATGCGCCCGATCCCATGCTCGCGCATGAGAATAGCCGTGTGCGCATCGTGAAGCAGATTACCGGAGAGGTACTCCATGATGTCCTCACCGGCGACGTCAGCGTGTCGTTGTGTCGGGACAAGAATCGCGAAGCCCGGCGAAGCGAGCAACGCCGTGACGAAGTGCCACGCCGCCGGTGCGCTCCACGGCTGTCGCATGACCCGTGGGTGGGTTGTCAACTCGTACAGGATTGGCCAAGTAGAGTACCAAGCATCTGGTCGCGCCCGTTGGCGCTCGAGCCAATCGCGACAAGGGGCGTGAAATTGCGAGTCGATGTCGGCGGCGTACACCAGCACGTTGGTGTCGACGGCGAGCACTAGCGACCTTCCATGGCGTGGTACAGGGCGTCGCGGTCGGCAACGTCGACGAGCGTGCCGCCACTGCGGAAGGTTGGCAGGGCGGGGATTCTTCCCCACTTTCGTTGCGAGCTGAGCAGCCGGCGCAGCGCAGTCTCCACCAGTTCAGACATCGTGCGGCCTTGCCGTGCCGCCTCGCGCTTGAGCTCGCGCATAACGGTGTCATCGATGTTGAGAGGGGTCTTCATAAGCCGAGTTCCCGGGGGGCGCGCCGGCACGCACCTCGTCGCCGGTCACTTCGCCCGAGACCATTCCGGAATGTTGGACGACATGATCCCGGAATCGCGGGCGGCTTCCTCCCGAAAGATAGCACGCATTGACATCTAATAGTCTCTGGGCTATATAGCTTATAGGCTATGTAGATGCCTGGATCGTCCGTTTTGAAGATGAATTCGAACAGGAGTTTCTGACTCTCCAGCAAGGGGTTCAAGACGAACTGTTGGCGGCCGCCACGATTCTTGCAGAGTACGGGCCTTTGCTCGGACGCCCCTATGTGGACACGCTGAAGGGATCGAAGCATGCCAACATGAAGGAGCTTCGATTTGATGCAGCGGGCGAGATCTGGAGAGTGGCTTTTGCTTTCGACCCTCGGCGACAGGCAATTCTGTTGGTCGCTGGTGACAAGGCGGGAGTAAGCCAAGACCGCTTCTATAAGCAATTGATCGCAAAGGCCGACAAACGTTTTACCGTCCATCTGGAACGGTTGAAAAAGGCGTCCATGAGGAGAGGGTGATCAAATGGGCCGAACACTCAGTGAAATGATCGATACCCTCCCGAAGCAACGGCGTGAGCGCATCGACGCTCGATATCGCGAGCTCAAGGACGAGGTCGAGAGCCTCAGCGAGCTTCGCAAGGTAGCCGGCAAGGTGCAGGCGGACGTCGCCGCGATGCTAAAGATCAAACAGCCATCAGTGTCCAAGATCGAGAAACAGACAGACATGTATCTGTCGACTCTTCGCAGCTACGTCGAAGCGATTGGTGGTGAGCTTGATCTGGTGGTCCGGCTACCGGCCCATCGAGCGATGAGGCTGCATCGATTGGGTGAAGTGCTGAGTGGGTCGGCACAACCAGCGTCCCAAGTGCGCGTTGCACGATCTTCGTCCGCCAAGAAGCCCCGCAGGCGCCTGACGCTACGGACGAAGAGGACTGCGTGACCGCCGCCAATGAACTCGCCATCCACAGGGCCTTCGAGGCCGCATGGATGATGTTCGTCGAAGAGAACGGGGTGGTGTCAGGGCGTTCGCCTGCGTGAGCGGCTAAAAAGGGACACCACGGCGGCCCAGACGTCTGTCTTCGTGAGCCGGCCACGGGGAAATCATGTCGAAATCGAAAGGTCCTCCATGGAATCCACAATCACCAGCAAAGGGCAGGCGACAATTCCAAAGGCCATCCGCGAGCATCTCGGGTTGAAGCCTGGCGACCGGCTCAAATTCTTCATGCATCCCGACGGCAGCGGAGTCCTCTTGCCGAAGCGGCCCGCCTCCATCTTGCGTGGCATTGTTAAGTCCCGGCAGCCGGTGACAATCGAAGAGATGGGCGAGGCGGCCGCTGCCGGCGCGGCTGCGAACGCGCAGCCGTGCAGGCGCTAATGATTGGGCTCGATGCCAACGTTGTCATTCGCTACCTCATAATTGTCGACGGAAACGCGCTCCTCAATAATGATAGCGACAGGCCGCTATTTCGAGCTGCTGCGCTGCGCCTTTGCCGGACACGCGATAGACAAGCCGATGCTCTCTGGTGATGCGACGCGACCAGCATCCTTTGAGCGAGTGCTTGAGCGGCTCGGTTTGCCGAGCCGCTTGAATGGTTCGTTCATCCGAATGTCATCAATCAGCGCGTTGTTTGCGATTACCAGCTTGGGATCAGTCCTTTGCCAGTGCTGGTAATCCTCCAATGCCTCGCGCGTCCACAACAGCCTCATGCAACGTTCGGCTC
>CATPCO010000382.1 GCA_955652925.1 uncultured Xanthobacteraceae bacterium
CATGCGAAGGCAGTTTCGGACCAGATCCCGCATCGTAATCTGACCCTCGCCTTCCAGGTTGGGGGGACGGGTCTCAAGCCGCACCGCATGCGGCTGCTGCAGCTGCAATTCCGCCGCATCCTCACACGTGATGATTCGCTCATCGTCGTCGATATAGCGAGTGAGGCAGTTGAGCAGCGTCGTCTTGCCCGAACCGGTTCCGCCGGACACGATGGTGTTCACCCGGCAACGGCCGAGGACCTTGAGAATCTCGGCGCCCTCCGGTGTTATGGTCCCGTAACGAACCAGCTGCTCCAGGGTGAGCTTGTCTTTCTTGAACTTGCGGATGGTCAGTGCCGGCCCGTCAATGGCAAGCGGGGGCACGATGACGTTGACGCGAGAACCGTCGGGCAGCCGCGCGTCGCAAATGGGTGAGGACTCGTCCACCCGGCGCCCGATCTGGCTCACGATGCGCTGGCAGATATTCAGGAGCTGCTGATTGTCACGGAACCGGATGCCGGTCTTCTGAATCTTGCCCTGCACCTCGATGTAGGTGGTGCCGGAGCCATTCACCATGATATCGGCGATGTCATCGCGTGCGAGCAGCGGCTCGAGCGGGCCATAACCGAGAACGTCATTGCAGATGTCGTCGAGCAGTTCTTCCTGCTCGGAAATCGACATGACGATGGCCTTGATCGCGATGATCTCATTGACAATATCGCGGATTTCCTCGCGCGCGGAATCGGCGTCGAGCTTGGCCAGCTGAGCGAGGTCAATCGCCTCGATCAGGGCGCCGAACACCATGCCCTTGGTTTCGTAATAGGCATCCGTGTGGCGGGAGTCGGTCGCCGTCGGCGCGAGCGGAGGGGAGGACGCATTGGCGAGCCCGGGGGCACGCTTGCCGGGTGAAGGTGCCGAAATGAGCGGAGCGCCTAGGCCTGCGGACGGAATTGGCGAACGGCCGCCCTCGACGGGCGCTGCCGCGGGCATACTCTCGCGACGCTCGGGCGCAGGCGGCGTTGCGGCCGGTGCGCCGCGCGATGCTGGCATGCTTTGCGCCGGGGCATTGCTCACTGGTGCCAAAGTGGAACGCTTACCGAACACGCACTCAACTCCGTACTTCGGGTCAGGCAGAACGCTTCATCAGCTTGCCGAGAAGGGGGCTCAACAGGCCGGAGCTTGCCTTCTTGGCCTGTGCTCGTCCGGTCAGCAGCTGCGCCAGCTGCCGGAATGATTCAGCCAAGCGCTGTGAGGAAGAGAGCTCCGCGATCATTTGGCCATTGTTCGCCGCCGTTCCGAACATGTGCGGCTCGAAGGGAATGGTGACGACCGGTTCCGCGTCGAGCGCTTTGGCAAAATCGGCCGCCTTGATTTCCGGCCGCTTGGGAACGCCGACCTGATTGAGGCAGTAGGAGGGTGGATGATCGTGCGGCCGTGCGGCGCGCAACAGATCGAGCAAATTTTTGGTGTTGCGCAAGTTGGCAAGATCAGGCCCGGCTACAATCAGGATATCGTCGGCCGCAACAACACTGCGTCTTGTCCAACCGGTCCACTGATGGGGAACATCGAGCACCGTGCAAGGAATACTGGCGCGCAGTGCATCGTAGACCGGATCGAACGCCTCGGCTGCGAAATCGTAGAGACGATCAAGCGTCGCCGGCGCGGCCAGCAAGCTGAGATGATCGGTGCATTTCGACAGCAGCCGGTCGATGAAGGCGCTGTCGATCCGCTCGGGTGAGAACACCGCATCTGCAACGCCCTGTGGCGGATCCTGGTTGAAGTCGAGACCCGCGGTTCCGAAGGCGAGGTCAAGGTCGCCCACCACCGTGTCGAGTTGAAGATCGCGCGCAATCGACCAGGCGATGTTATGAGCAACGGTTGAGGCACCCACACCGCCTTTGGCGCCGAGGACGGCAATGACCCGTCCAACCGGCTTGGCGTCAGGCGCGGAGAACAGGCCGCAGATCGAGCGCACTACGTCGAGCGCGCCGGCCGGCAGTATCAGATAATCGCTCACGCCCCGCCGCAGCAGCTCCCGGTAGAGCACGACATCGTTGTGACGGCCGATGACGATGACACGCGTGCCGCTGTCGCAGACCTCCGCAAGCGAATCGAGTCCTCGCAGCAAGTCATCGCCCCGGCTTTCCGATTCGATCAGGATGACGTTTGGGGTCGGCGCGCTCCTGTAGGCTTCGAGCGCGGCAGTGATTCCACCCATTTGCACTTTGACATGGGCCTTGGCCAAGCGCCGGTCTTCGCCCGCGGCTTGCACCGTGCCGGCGATCTCCACTGTTTCGCAGAACGCCTGCACCGCCACGCGCGGCGCCGGCGCGATGTGGTCGCTGGCCGGGACGGAGCTAGGCTGAATGGCGCTCGTCATCATTTGCCAAGATCGCTGATCTTGCCCTGGTCCTTGTCGGGACTGGTGGTCTGGCTGGGCTCGCCACGGTGGTACTTGTCGAGCACCGTGGTACGCCGGCCGGTATAGGGCGGCACCTCGCCGCGCGGCTGCACCAGATCGGCCTTGTTCTCGACCATGGCGGCGAGGTTGCGCTGCGTGGCGCAGCCGAGGTTCCAGTACTCCGCGTTTTCGTTGTGCTCGCGGTTGACCGTCGGTCCGAGGTCGTCGGGCCAAAGCCCGCAGGGGCCGGCCTGCGCGACCAGAGTAGGATAGTGCAATTTGAGCGTCGCGAGCTTGCCGGGATCGGCTGGCCGGTACGGACGTACGCCTACCGCTGTGGGCGGCACGCCCGCGGCAGATAGAATGGCGCGGACCTCGTGCGTTGCATTGGCCGCGGCGACTGCGTTGCGCGTCCCGGAAGGCAGGTCAATGATAATCCCGCCGGTTGCCTCGCGGCGCCAATTGTTTGCAAACGCGAGCACATCGGCGCGCTGCTCGCCGTTGAGCCCGCCGCGGCTTGTGCCGATGAACAGCTCGACTGTGCGCGGCCCCTCCGTGATCGCAATGTTATGACGAAGGCGGTAGTCAAAATCAGCCGGCGTAACCGGCTCGCGCACGCTGTAGCAACCGGCGAGTGTCGCGGCACAGACGCAAACCGTCAACACGCGAGCAACGGCGATGCCGTAGTGGCGCAGCTTCTCGACCCCGAAATGAGCATGCGGCATCGATCATCTCCCTTTGGGTTCTCAGTCGAGAATAAATCCGGGCTTGCCGTAATAGGTCACCCTGGGATCCGGCTTGCCGGCGCTGCCGTAGATGCGGTTGAATTTCCCAAGCAGCACGGTCGCGGGATCGCTTGCATCGGCATATCCGTCGTCGGGACGCGACAAATCCTTCTGCGCGACTGCACGCACAACGTAAGGCGTGACGAGGACCATGAGCTCCGTCTGCTTGTTGAGGTAGTCCCGGCTTTTGAACAATGCGCCGAGGATGGGCAGTTGCATCAATCCGGGAATCCCATTGATCTGCTGCTTCGTCTGCTCCTGAATCATCCCCGCCATGGCGAGCGAGCCTCCGGAGGGAATCTCGACCGTGGTCTCTGCCCGGCGGGTCTTAATCGAGGGAATTGTCAGCGAAGTGTTGTTTGCCTGTATCAGCGTGAGCTGATTCTCGGTGGACAGCTCGGACACTTCAGTAATGACCTTGAGGCTGATGCGTCCTTCGGCCATGACGACCGGCGTGAAATTGAGTCCGACGCCGAACTTCTTCCATTGGATTGAATACTGACAGGCCGTGGCCAGGCCGATGGTCGGGGCGGCGCAGGTGTAGCCGGCCGGGATCGGAAACTCGCCGCCGGCCAGAAAATTTGCGCTCTCGCCCGAGATCGCAGTCAAGTTCGGTTCCGCAAGCGTGCGAATCACCCCTGCGCGCTCCATCGCCTGGAGTGTTGCGGTGATCGACTTCCAGGTCCCGGCAATGTTGGAGGGAAACAACGGCTGGCCATACACCGGAAAGGGGGGCAGAGTGTTCAAATTGACCACCGCGGAACCAAAAGCGGGACCTCCGCTGAGGCCGGCATTGGCAGTGTTCAGATCGACTCCGAGCTGCTTGATAACGTCGCGTTGGACTTCCGCCACGGTCACCTTCAGCATGACCTGGTCACGGCCGTGCACGATGATGCTGTTGACCACCTTGTGGCCGTCGTCGACGAGGCGGGCCGCGATGTCGAAAGCCTGTTGGGACTCAATCGGGGTTGCGACGTTCCCGGTCAATACCAGACCATCGCCCAGGCCCTCGACGTGAATGTCGAGACCGGGCAAAGCCTGCTTGATTGCGGCGCGCAGTCCGTTGAGATCGCGGGTAACCGCGATATCAAATCCGCCGATCTGCTGGCCCTCGCTGTCGAAGAAATAAACGCTGGTCTGGCCCACGGCCGCGCCGATGATATAGGCCCGGCGTGTGGAGCGAATGACCGCATTGGCAATCTTGGGGTCAGCAACCAGCACGTCCTTGATGTCGCGCGGGAGATCAATGACGACCGATTTGCCTACTCCGAGCGGAACAAATTGCGAGGCCGCCTCGCTTGCGACCACCCTGATCGCGGGTGTGCGTGGATCACCGAACATCGGCGGCTCGGCGGCGGGTGCCCAGCCGGTGAGTGCTAGACCAATCGCGGCGATCAAGCCAAAAAGCAGTGCTGTGCGGATCAGCGAACTATTCCCCATATCCGGCCCCTCACTCATTTCATCTCGTCGTGCTGGTCGTGAACACACCGAAACGCACCACATTCACGCCGCCACGACGCGCCCCTTCATCAGTTGCCTCGGGCTTGTCCTTGCTGGAATCGACGATGCTGCGC
>CATPCO010000383.1 GCA_955652925.1 uncultured Xanthobacteraceae bacterium
CAACACACCCTATCCCAACAAGACTATTCCGACATGTAGCCAGCCTGGCTGCATCAACGGTGTCGGTCAGAACATCGTCAACCTCTTTCCCTTCCCAAATATTCCCGGGGCAGGTCTCACCAGAAACTTCATTTTCAACGGAAAGTACAAGTTCGATGAGACCGCCTTCGAGACCCGCTTCGACTACAACATTTCGCCCAAAGATCGTTTTTTTGCGCACTATGCAATCGCCACCCCCAAGGCTACTAACCCTTCCAACTTTCCCAACGTGGACGGAGGGGCGGGTTCTGGAACTTCGAGCACGCTGAATAACCGGGTGCAAAGTGTGGCAGCGGACTGGACTCGTATCTTCAATCCTGGTTTGTTGAACGATCTGCGGTTGGGATTTCTCCGGTTCAAGGACGCGACTCTGCCCCTTGATTTCGGTACGAGCGCAGGGAATAACGTGGGTATTCCCAACGCCAACCATGGCGGCAATTCTTCCGGCTTGACCAAGATCAACATCAGCGGTTACCAGCAGCTCGGGGACTCGCTGTGGGTGCCGGAAACGATTGCGGAGAATGTATACCAACTGGCCGATACCCTGAGTTGGACGCACGGGAAACATTCACTGAAGTTTGGCGCTGATTTCCGGCGGCAGCAACGGAACTTCTTCCAGCAGACGGCGCCCTCGGGCCTGTTGAGCTTCAGCGGCAATTACACAGGCAACGGCCTGGCCGACACATTGCTCGGTATTCCGCAGTCTACGCTGCAGGATCATCTCTCCGGAATCGTCGATCCCACGCGCTACTGGGACTTGTCCGAGTTCGTGCAGGACGACATCCGCGTAACCCCCAATTTGACTTTGAATCTGGGCTTGCGGTATGAGCTCAGCTCGCCCGCCGCCGGACCCACCGTCGGCAACTTTGACCTCCAAACCCTCACCGTCAACACCTCGTCCCATGGCGGAGTCGGATTCGACAAAAAAGACTGGGCGTCTCGTGTGTGTTTTGCCTGGTACGTACTCCCGAAGTCCGTCGTCCGCAGCGGAGGCGGGATCTTTTATGCTCCGGAGGGTAACATTTTCGATGACTTGGGTTTGAACCCGCCTGCCTTGGCAGTTGTCTCCCAGAGCTACAATGCCTCAACGGTTCCGTCTAGTACCCAATTGGCCTTCCCGGCGACATTTGCCCCAGTCGATCCCAACAACCCCACAGGGACGGTGCGGACGACCGGAACCGTTCGCAGGATTCCCCGGATTTACGAATGGAATTTGACGGCTGAACAGCAATTCAGTGAAGACTGGGTGTTCCGGGCGGGATATATCGGCACCCGCAGTACGAACCTGTTCGACCACGAATCGTCAAACCTTAATCAGCCTTTACTGCCATTGGATTCGAACTTTGCGAACGGCAACGAGGGACGGCCTTATTTCGGCACTCGACCGGGCCTGAATGTTGTCTTTCCGCTTGACGTCGCACGGCTGAGCATGTTCTACAACGCGTTCCAAGCTTCCCTTGAGCATCGTTTCGCCGGCGGCTTCAATGTTCTGGCTGCTTACACCTTCGCGAAATCAGTGGGCACGGCGGACGGCAACGTGAACCAGTGTGATATCCAAGACGCGCACAACGTTGCCGCGGAAAAAGGCCCCACCACTCCGGACTTCCGCCACCAGTTAAGTGTGAGTTACGTTTACGAATTGCCTTACGGCAGAGGTAAGCACTTTGGGAGCGACGCCAACGGTGTGGCGCAGGCCGTTCTCGGAGGTTGGCAGGTGGCTGGAGTAACTACGGCGCACAGCGGAGAGGCCTTCGATGTGCTCATGGGCAGCGACCTTACAAATGCCGCGGCCTTCCCGCCGCGTCCGGACATGATTCACAACCCCTACGACTTTTCCTTTGACGTCGCCACCCAGGCGGCGCTTGGCTGCAGCCATCCTGGCCATCAGACTCTCGATTGCTGGTTCAATCAGGCTGCCTTCGTCGCTCCCCCGCTCGCCTCTACTCCGGGCGCCTGCGGCGGCCAGTGTAGCGCGCGAGACTTCGGGAAGGCGGGACGCGCCATATTGCGCGGTCCGGACCTGGTGAACTTTGACTTTTCAGCCTACAAGACGTTCCGGCTGGGCGAGAGATTTGGACTGGTTTTCCGAGCTGAGTTCTTTAACATCTTCAACCATCCTAACTTTAACCTTCCGAACGTGGGCGCCGGCGGCGGCAGCAGCGGGGCTGGGTTCGTCAACTTCAGCTGCACACCGGCGGCGGCTCCCGTACCTACTGATTGCAGCGGGCGCTCAGCCGGAGGTGCAGCCATCACCCAGACCCAACCTGACGCCCAGCGGGAGATCCAGTTTGGTTTGAAGTTGCAGTTCTAGGTGTCGAGTGCCGGAGGAGTACTGGTATCGCAGCTCTTGAATTTGCCAAGTTATCAAGGGAGTCGGCTACAGCCGTTCATTTCGGCGCTCAGTGGTTATGGGGAAGCCGGGATTTCGCCAGCCAGCCTCTAGTGCATGCTGCCGGGATAACAGGGTCGAAGGATGGCTATCAAAGTAGCTAGCGCACCGATTAACTGGGGCATTATGGAGC
>CATPCO010000384.1 GCA_955652925.1 uncultured Xanthobacteraceae bacterium
GCGTGAAAGGATCGGGATTGCACTGATCGTGATCGGTGTCGCGCTGCTGCTGTGGGCGCATTAGCCAGGACGGCATTGCGAGAGGTCGCATCTATCTGGGCTCGGTCGAACCGAACGGCGCTTCCAAGCCGATCGCATCCAACTTGCCGGCTGGAGATCAGGAAGCCTAAAATGGCGGAGCAACGGCGCACCAAGGAACGGGGCCCCCTCAATGTCCGTTGAGAGGAGATTGTGGGTTGTACACCGTGCGCTGAATGGCTCGCCGCGCATCGAGCGCCGCCGTTTCCTGAGACAGGCAGCCGCGGCCGGTTTGGCGATGGGTGCGTCGACATTTCCAGTGGTGGCGCAGGAAATGACCGTGCGACGTTCTTCGACTGTTGGGAGCGGTCAGGCTTCCCTGGGCGAGAGTCTTGCCCAGTATGCGACCGGCCTGAACTACGAGGATCTCCCTGAAGATGTCATACGGATAGCCAAGCGCGCTATTCTCGACACGTTCGGCTGCGCGTTCGGCGGCTACAGCGCGGGACCGAGCAAGATTGCGATCAAGCTCGCGAGCGACGCCAGTTCAAAACAGGGCGCGACAGTCTTGATCAGCGGCATCAGGACGAGCCCCGATCTGGCGGTTTTCGCCAACGGCGTGATGATCCGATATCTGGATTTCAACGACGCGTTCGTCAGTCTCACCCATGGCGCTGGACACCCGAGCGATACGATTGCGGCGTTGCTGACCTCGGCCGAGCTGAAAGCGCGCAGCGGCCGCGATCTCATCACCGCGACCGTGCTTGCCTACGAGGTGTTCTGCAAGATCGCGGATGTCTTTGACTATCTCGGCAACGGCATCGACCATTCAACGATCACCGGCATTGCAGCCGTCGTCGGCGCCGGTCGCCTGATGGGACTGACGGTGGAAGAGATGGTGCACGCGATCGGGATCACGGCCGGCGGCAACACCGCGACGCGCCAGGGCCGCGCCGATACGCTGTCGAACTGGAAGGCTTTCGCCGCGGCCGACGCCTGCCGCAAGGCGATCTTCTCAGTACAGCTTGCACAAAACGGGATGACGGGCCCGAGCAATGTCTTCGAGGGGCGCTACGGCTTCTTCAAGGTGATGGGCCGCGAGGCGGTCGCGCCGCCGCAGCTTGGCGAGCCGTTCGGCATCCGCCGCGCCTTCACCAAGCGCTTTCCGGTTGGCCAGTTCTCCCAGACCGTCGCGCAAGCCGCCGTGGAAGCGCGCTCATTTTTCAAGAGTCCGGACGATATCGCGGAGGTCAACATTCACGTCTCGCGCTCCGCGATCAAGATCATGGCCGATGGACCGGATAAGTGGCGGCCGCAGACGCACGAGACTGCCGATCACAGCATCCCATATTCGGCGGGGCTCGTGCTCATGTACGGCAAGATCGAGCCTGAGTACTACGAGGGTCCCTATCTGCACGACCCCCACCTGCTCGATCTCGTGAGCCGCATCAAATGCCTGCCGTCGGATGAGGCCGACAGGACCGAGCACGAATTCAATCTGTGCGAGCTCGAGGTTGTCCTGAAATCAGGCGCACGCAAGACCGTCCGCGTCGAATATCACCGCGGGCACTTCAAGAATCCAATGACCGATACCGAAATGGAAGACAAGTTCCGTCTGATGGCGCAAAAGCACTTGCGCGCTGATCGCGTCGACAATCTGCTGCGCCTTCTCCGGGGGATTGAGAACGAGCCGCAGGTAAGCACTCTCATCGCGGCCACGCGAGGTTGATCGTCAAAAATTCCTCATTGGTAAACGAGCTAACGCGTGAGTGAAAAACCAATATGGCCGGATTTGCCGCTCGCGGCGTGGAGCGAAACCTGCGACACGTTGCATCTTTGGACGCAGATCGTCGGCAAGGTGCGCATCGCGCTCACTCCGCTCATCAATCACTGGTGGAACGCAACATTTTTGGTGACCGCGCGCGGGCTTGCTGCGCCAGCAATGCCCTATGCCGGGCGAACGTTCGATATCATCTTTGACTTCGTCAATCACCAGCTGGTAATCGAAACCAGCGATGGCGGTGTCGAAAGCATTACCCTCAAAGCGAAGGCGGTCGCCGACTTCTATAATGAATTCATGCAGTGCCTCAAGCGTCTCGGAATCGACATCCACATCTGGACGATGCCAAGTGAAATAGAGAATGCGATTCCGTTCGACCGCGACAGCACCCATGCGCAATATGATCCTGTCTACGCGCAAAAATTCTGGCTGGCCTTGCTGCAGGCCAATCGCGTGATGAATGAATTTCGTGCCCGCTTCATCGGCAAGGCAAGCCCTGTGCATTTCTTCTGGGGCAGTTTCGATCTGGCGGTGACGCGTTTTTCCGGCCGCACCGCGCCGCCGCCAAAAGGTACCGCGCCTCATGTTGCAAGCTGGGTGATTGCTGAGTCCTATTCGCACGAGGTTTCGAGCTGCGGCTTTTGGCCCGGGAACGGCGGTTATGGCCGTGCCGCATTCTTCGTCTACGCTTATCCGGAGCCGGCCGGCTACGGCGACACACACCTCGCCACGGCCGACGCCTTCTACGACAAGGGGCTCGGGCAATTCATCCTGCCCTACGACGCCGTGTGTCAGTCGGGTGACCCCGACAGGCTCCTGCTCGGTTTTTTGCAGGAAACCTACGTAGCTGCGGCAGAGCTGGCGAAATGGGATCGCAAGACGCTGGAGCGGGAGTTGAGCACCACACGTTAGTGGATGGCGCATGCCCGATATGGGCGGAGCGTCTCAAAAAGCTGCGTCCACGCAAGCGAGGACAGTAGGCGGCTTTTTTTCGAGCGCCGAGGCCAGCGGGCATCCGCGTTCCCGCGACGGGCAGCCCGAGCTCAATCTCCTTGCTCTGGCTGCTCGAGATTTTGGTCCGGCATTGCCACGAAGATGAGAACAGCAACGAAGGTCATAATAAATCGAAACGCGCTGGCAAGGCCATTCCATTGCTGTGATTGCCACATCCCAAACCACTCACCCCCGATCGACATGAACCCCACCTGCCAGAGCAGGAAGCCACCGGTAAGTCCAACAATGGCGAAAGTCTTGGCTCGATTGAAAGAGCTGCGTCTGAGCAAATACGACATGCAAGTAGAATTGCACCAATCCAGCACAGGATGGCAATGATTACTTCCACCGCTATGATCACCGCATAGGCGACGTGATGGAGCGCGGGATTCGTAATCGCGCGATACCTGATTGTTGAAAATGGATAGATCGTGTCCATGGAAAGGACGTGCTGCACGAAAGCAAAATTGGTTCCGTAGTCGGTCAAATTGCCGAAGCTGACCAGACTGGCTAACAGAGCCACCGCCGCAACAAGGGCAGCTTTTGCAATACGAATTGCCAGCATGACGGCCACCCCGAACGAGCTTAGAACCTCACACCGGTAGGTTGGGTCGAGTACTTACGAGACCCAACATCCTAGGCGCAGCGTTGGGTCTCGCGAAGAGCTCGACCCAACCTACACCGCTTCGTCCGCCAGATATTCCCGGTGATTGAAACGGGGACGAACGACGCCGTCGCAGCAATGTAGCGGGTAAGTCCGGGCCTATATTGGCGCAGCGCGACGTACACCGGGCGGCAGTTGGAGCAATTGTGCTGCGTCAATTGCGCTCGTCCGGGAGAACGGGGAGGGGATGAAACTCAACGCCCTCCTCGCGCAGCTCCTTGGCTTCATCGGGAGAAGCCTCGCCGTAGATCGAGCGGTGCTCGACTTCCCCGTAATGCATCTTGCGCGCCTCTTCCGGAAATTTCCGGCCCACATAGTCCGCGTTCTGCGTGAGATGCTCGCGCAATTCCCGAAGCTTCTTGCGAAACTCCCGCTCCGGCGGGGACATCATGGCAACGGGCTCGGTTGGCTGCTGGGCGGGTAGCGAGGCACCTGTAGACGCGGAGCTTTCAGCAGGCGTCGCCGGCGCGCCCCCACCCTTTATCCCTCCCCCGCTTGCGGGGGAGGGAAGGGTGGGGGGTTCGCGGTCGCGCTTTCCCGTTCCCGCAAGGCGCGGAGCCATGATCGCCTTTTCGACTTTGGTTGAATTGCAGACGGGGCAGGACACCAGCGCGTTCTTCACCTGCTTGTCGTAAGCCGTCGAGTTCGCAAACCAGCTCTCGAAGGCATGCCCTTGCTCGCAGGTCAGGGCGTACTTGATCATGCCGATCCCCTTACGGCATGCAGATACGGCGGGATTTCCGATCGCTCGTTCATTTCGAAGCGCCGGCCGTGTGAAAGGGAAGGAATCTTCGCGCGCGCGGCCCTGACCTCGCCCGGGTCGATGCTTGCGAGCACCACGCCGGGCTCCGCATCGGCCTCCGCGATGATGCCACCCCACGGATCAACAATAAGCGAATGGCCAAAGGTCTCGCGCCCGTTCTCGTGCAGGCCGCCCTGGGCGGCTGCGAAAACAAAGGCACCGTTCTCGATCGCCCGGGCGCGGTTGAGCACGTGCCAATGCGCCTGCCCGGTCTGCTTGGTGAAAGCGGAAGGGATTGCGAGAAATGAACTCCCCGCCTCCGCGAGCGCCCGGTAAAGCGCCGGAAATCGCAAGTCATAACAAATCGTCAGCCCGAGCCTGCCCCAGGGCAAATCCGCCGTGACCGCAACCTCTCCGGGACGATAGTTGCGCGACTCACGATAGCTCTCGCCGCCTGCAAGATCGACGTCGAACATATGGATCTTGTCGTAGCGCGCGACGATCTCGCCGCTCTCGTCAATGAGAAAGGAGCGATTGGCGGCCCTCTCCGCAGAGAGCTTGATCGCGAGCGAGCCGACGTGCAGGACGATGCGAAGCCTGCGCGCAAGCTCACGCAGAGCCGCAAGCGTGGCATCGCTTTCCTCGGGTGCGATTGCTGCAAACAGCCGCTCGCGCTTGACCTCCAGGATGTTGGTCATCTCGGGGGTGAGCACGTACTGAGCGCCTCGTTCCCGCGCCTGGGCGATCAGCCGGACAGCCGCATCGAGGTTCGTCTGCGGCGAGGGACCCGAGCGCATTTGCACCAGTCCGGCGGTGAAGGTTGAACTTTCGCGATCGCTCATGCGCGCGAGTCCAGTGAGGAATGCGCGGGCGCTGTCTCGGCTGCAATCAGCGGATCGAGCCTGCCGGAGCGGTCGAGCTCGTAAAGTTCGTCATAGCCGCCCACATGGAGCGAGCCGATGAAAATCTGCGGCACGGTCATGCGTCCATTTGCGCGCGCGACCATCTTGCTTCTGCCCACGGCATTCCCGCTCACGTCGATCTCGGTGAACGTGACCCCCTTCTTCGACAGGAGCCGCTTGGCAGCATGGCAATACGGGCAATAGCGGGTGGTATAAATCTCGATCTGGCTCATGCTGCGACGAAGAACTTTATGTTATCTATATGGGGGCGCGATTTCCCGCCACAACCCGCGCGAAAACGAGCGCGTCGACGGATTGAGCGCCTGCCCGCAACAATGCCCGGGCGCAGGCGTCGATGGTGGCGCCTGAGGTCAGCACATCATCCACCAGCACGAGTTTGCGGCTCGTCACCTCGGCCTTGCCTTCCGGCGGCACCCGAAATGCTCCCTGCACGTTCTGGGCGCGGGCGGTTTTATCAAGTCCCACCTGCTGCGGCGTCGCCTTGATTCGCTTGAGCGCACGATGGACCACTTTGCAACCGCTCGCCCGAGCGATCTCTTCGGCGAGCAGAGCGGATTGGTTGAAACGCCGCGTCCATTGCCGGCGCCAGTGCAGCGGCACCGGCACCAGCGCATCGGCCTCGCTGAGCAGCGCTTGCCCCGCATTCGCCATCCAGCGGCCCATCATAGGTGCGAGGTCGAGCCGGTCGCCATATTTGAGGGCGTGCACCAGGGTGCGTGCGATGTCGTCGTAGCGGACCGCAGCGCGCGAGCGTCCATAGGCCGGTGGATCGGCAATGGCTTCCATGGACAGGAGGCCTTGTCCGGCGTCAAAGGTAAACGGGATGCCCAGCCGTTCGCAGTATGGCGGCGCGATGAATGCGACCTTCGACCAGCACGCGGCGCACAGTCCCGCCCCATCGACGGGCTCACGACAGGAGGCGCAAAGCTGCGGCAGGGCAACCCCGCCGAGGAGGTCAAGGCCCGCTCGGAAAATGCCGGTGAGCCAGGAAAGGCTTCGCGGCCGTGCGCGATCCAGTTGGATTCCCCCGAGCATCTTGCCACGCTAACGCCATCACGCGCGAAGCTCAATGCCTGCGCCGCAACGCGTTTACCAAACTCAGATGAGCTCAACGGCCGCGCATCCGCTCATTTTCGATCGTGCGCTGCTGCGCCGCAGGCGAATGCGGGCAGTAGCCCTGGGTCCATCCACGTTTCTGCTGGAGCGTGTAGCGCAGGATTTGGCCGATCGGCTGGCGACCGTCATGCGGCATTTCGAATGGGCAGTCGATCTCGGCACTCCGGGCGATTTGGTGCGCCGGGCGCTCTGCGGAACCGGCCAGATTACCTCCATAGCCGGCGTCGATCCCCTCATGCACGCGCTTGCCATGCACGAACGGGGAGAGGAATTTTCGCCCGACACGCTGGCCGTTGCCGGGGATGAGGAGGTCCTGCCGCTGCGCGATGGCGCGCTCAATCTCGTCGTGTCCGCGCTCTCGCTCCAGTTCGTCAATGACCTGCCAGGCACGCTTACTCAAATCCGCCGCGCTCTCAAACCGGATGGTCTGCTGCTGGCCGCGCTGCTCGGTGGCGACACTCTAACGGAGCTGCGCCACGCATTCGCGATTGCGGAGGCCGAGACCGAGGGCGGCGTCTCGCCGCGCGTTATTCCGTTCCTTGATGTGCAAGCCGCGGGGGCATTGCTCCAGCGCGCGGGCTTTGCGTTGCCGGTGACGGACGTCGATCGGATCACGGTGCGCTATGACTGCGCGCTCGCGCTCCTGCGTGATCTGCGCCGGATGGGGGCAAGCAATCCGATGGTCGAGCGCAGCCGCCGTCCGCTTCGGCGCGCGACGCTCAAGCGCATGATCGATGTCTATGAGGAGCGGTTCGCGGATTGCGACAACCGCATTCGCGCAACCTTCGAGATCATCTGGCTTTCCGGCTGGGCACCGCATGAGAGCCAGCAAAAGCCGCTCGCGCCCGGCGCGGCACAGCGCCGGTTATCGGATGCTCTTGGCGTCAAGGAGATTTCCACGGGTGAGAGGGCAGGGGGCGGGATGCGCAATGAATAAGCGGCTTCGGCGCTATCCGGTAGCCCGCCCCCGGATGTCGCTTCGCTCATCCGGGCTACGGAACCGGGTAGCCCGCATGAGCGCAGCCGCCTTCGCCAAGGCTTCGGCGGCCTCACTCACATAGCCCGTCGAAGCTTTAGCGGAGACGGGCGAAATGCGGGAAGGCAGCTCCCGGATATCGCTTCGCTCATCCGGACTACTCAGAACAATGAGGAGAGCTGGGAATACAAACCCGCGGTGGTGGAGCCCAGATGATAGACCGTCGCCGCGACAGCGGCCCCTACGCCAGTGGCCACCAGCGCGTACTCGATGGCGGTCGCCCCTTGCTGATCGGCGGCCAGACGGCGGCGCAGGACCTTCAGAGTGAAGCGGAGGCTTGATCGCTTGCGCATTCCATTTCCTTCGTGCCTTGCGGCACTTGCTACAGCAACGACATCAGATGGGAGACGAGCGGCTCGTCCGCGGGCGGCATCGGATAGTCCCGCAGGCGGTTGGGCCGCACCCAGGCCAGTTGCTGCGCCTCCAGCGCCCGCACGATTCCCTCCCAGCGCCGGCAGACATAAAGCGGCATCAGAAGATGAAAGTCGGGATAGGAGTGGCTCGCGAAGGTCAAGGGCGCGAGGCACGCCACGTTCACAACAATTCCGAGTTCCTCCTTGAGCTCCCGGATCAGCGTTTGCTCCGGCGCCTCGCCCTGCTCGACCTTCCCGCCGGGAAATTCCCACAGGCCTGCCATGGGTTTGCCGAGGGGACGCTGCGCAATCAGAACGCGCCCGTCCGGGTCGAGGAGGGCGCAAGCGGCGACGAGGACAAGATTCAAGGGAGCCAAGCCTGCGTGAAGGAATATAGAGACGCGCAAGTTAAAGAGCGTTCAAGATTTTGCGGCCAACTTCCGGCTTGGCCGCCCTGTTGGTTAAGCGATGATTAATTTTGGCATCAATCGGATGCTAGCTGCGATAGTCCCCGTTGATCGCGACATATTCCTTGGTCAAATCGCAGGTGAGAACCCGGTCCCGCCCGCGGCCGAGTCCGAGCGCGACTTTGAGCGCGATCTCCGGCTTCTTCATTGCGCGCGAGACTGCGGCCTCATCGTAGTTGGGATCGCGCTCTCCTTTATGCGCGACACGGATGCCGCCAAACCAGATCGAGAGCCGGTCACGATCGGCAGGTTCGCCGGCCTTACCGACAGCCATCACGACTCGGCCCCAGTTGGCGTCCTCGCCGGCGATCGCAGTCTTGACGAGCGGAGAATTCGCGATGGAGAGAGCAATCTTTCGGGCTGAACCCTTTGATATCGCGCCTTCGACGACGACCTCGATCAGCTTGCGGGCGCCTTCTCCATCGCGCGCCACCTGCTCGGCCAGATTGGCCAGCACTGCATGGAACGCCTTGCCGAACGCCGGCAGGCGAGGGTCGGAGGTTTTCGTGATTTTGGCTGCGCCGCGCGCCGCGGCCGCTCCGGTCGCGAATGCGAGCAAGGTATCGGATGTCGAGGTGTCGCCGTCGATAGTCACGGCATTGAAGGTGTCCACCACTGCTTCCTTGAGCAGCTTTTGCAAAACGCGCGGCGAGATCGGTGCATCGGTGAAGACGAACGAAAGCATGGTCGCCATGTCCGGCGCGATCATGCCGGCGCCTTTGGCAATGCCGCATATGATCACCGGGGTGCTGCCCAGCCGCACGATGCTTGCGGCGCCTTTGGGGAATGTATCGGTGGTCATGATGGCGCGGGCGGCCGCTTCCCACTTGCCTGGTGCTGCGTCCGCGACGAGCGCGTCCATGACGGTGCCGAATTTGGCGGCATCGAGTGGCTCACCGATAACACCCGTTGAAGCCAGAAAGACCTGCGCCGGCCGGCATCCGGCCGCGCGAGCCGCAATCTGGGCGGTCAGCTTGGTTGATTGCCGCCCATTTCTGCCGGTGAAGGCATTGGCATTGCCGGAATTGACCACCAGCGCGCCGGCCTCGCCTGCCTTGAGGTGGCTGCGGCACCAATCAACCGGAGCCGAGGGACATTTTGATTGGGTGAATACACCGGCGACGCTGGTGCCGGGCTCAAACAGCGCAAGCAGAACATCGGTACGGCCGACGTAGCGAATTCCGGCGGCGGCGGTTGCCAATCGCACACCGTCGAGCGCCGGCATGTCCGGGAACTGCGCGGGCGCAAGCGGGGACACCGTGAGCGACACCAGAGGTCAGATATCAGAGATCAGATATCAGACACAGCCTAAACATTCGGGTTCTGACCTCTGATCTCTGACCTCTGACATCTGACCTCAGTTTTTGCTCTGCTCGCCCGCTTTGTCGAGGCGCTCGATTTTGGCCGACTTCCTCAGCTTCGAAATGAACTCGGTCTGCGCCTTGCGCGTGAGAAAGGTTTCAATCTGATCCTTCACCCGGTTAAATTCGGGCGCCTGCTTGGTGCGTTTGTCCTCGATCTTTATGATGTGCCATCCGAACTGGGTCTTCACCGGGTTCGATAGTTGACCGGGATACATCTTGAATGCCACCTCGGCGAATTCAGGTACCATTTGATCCTTGGTAAAATAGCCGAGATCGCCGCCATCCGATCCGCCGGGATCTTTCGACTTCTCTTTCGCCAAAGCCGCAAAATCGCTGCCCGCCTTGAGCTGTTCGAGAACCGCCTTCGCTTCATCCTCGCTTTCGACCAGAATGTGCCGCGCGTGCACCTCCTCCTGGCCACGCATGGACTGCACCGCCTCCTCATAGGTCTGGTGCATGGCTTCATCGCTGACAGCAGCCTTCGCCTCCTCCTGCAACTCGAAGCCCATCAGCAATTTGTTGCGCAGGAACGCCAGGCGCCGTTTGAAGTCGGGATTGTCGGCAATGTTCTTCTTGTCGGCGGCCTGGGTCACCATGATGATATCGGCGAGATAGGATATGAGGTGATCACGCTTGGCCTCGGGGGGCGCGTTCGCCATTTCGGCGCCGAGATCCTCCTCGGCGAGCGCAAGATCGCCTTCTCTGATGTCGACCCCATTGACACGGGCAACCACGGCGTCGGCAGGCGAGGCGGACACCTCCGAGGAAGAGTTCTTTGAACAACCGGAGAACACTGCCAGCATCAGCACCGCAGCGGTTGCGGCCAGCGCAGCGAAACGCCGAGCGGGCACGGATCGAGGGGAGAATTCACGAGAGATCATGGCGTGGTCCTTATGGGAGCAACCGTCGGCATGGCACGCGACGTGCCGCAAAGAGCCCCGCTTGGCAACGATATAGCGGGCGATTTTGACGAGAACGTGAGCGCAGGGCCGCCGGCGCGGGCTGATTGACAAGCCCGGAACCCCCTCCTATGTCTCGATAAATCCGCTCGATCCGCTCGTCATCGCGCTCAGAACAGGATAGTTTCGGACGTTTTTTGGCGCCGATCATCGCGAGCACGGATATTTTGCATCGAGAGCAGCCTTCCGCCATGCCCTTGCTTCAATTCGCCGTTGCTAGAGTGTCCAGACGCTCCAGCTTGGAAGGAATTGGCGCATGATCGGGGCCATTGCCCGCAAGTTCTTTGGTTCCGCAAACGAGCGGCGCATCAAGGGCTATTTGCCACGCGTGGCGCAGATCAACGCGCTCGAAAAGGAGCTTGAAGCCCTCTCGGATGACGACTTGCGGGCAAGGACCGCCAGTTTCAAGCAGCAGGTGGCCGACGGCGCCGCGCTCGATGACATTCTGGTTCCGGCGTTTGCGACTTGCCGCGAGGCGGCAAAGCGCACCCTGGGCCAGCGCCATTTCGACGTGCAGCTCATGGGAGGAATGATCCTGCACGAGGGGCGCATCGCCGAGATGAAGACCGGCGAAGGCAAGACGCTGGTCGCCACGCTGGCGGTTTATCTCAATGCGCTCGCCGCGCGCGGCGTGCATGTGGTGACCGTCAACGACTATCTCGCCAAGCGCGACGCCGAGTGGATGGGTCAGATCTACAAATTTCTCGGGCTCAAGGTCGGCGTCATCGTCCACGGACTGGATGACGAGCAGCGCAAGCAGGCTTATGACGCAGACGTCACCTACGGCACGAACAACGAGCTCGGTTTCGACTATCTGCGCGACAACATGAAATACCGGCTGGAGGATATGGTCCAGCGCGGACACATCTACGCGATCGTGGACGAGGTCGACTCCATCCTGATCGATGAGGCCCGCACTCCTCTGATCATCTCGGGGCCCTCCGACGATCGCTCCGATTTCTATAACACGATAGACGCCTACATCCCCAAGCTGGACAAGACGGATTACGAGGTCGACGAGAAGCAGCGCACCGTCGTGCTCACGGAAGCCGGCATGGAAAAGATGGAGCAGATGCTGCGCGGAGCCGATCTGCTCAAAGGCGACCACCTTTACGATGTAGAGAACGTCTCCGCCGTGCATCATGTGAATCAGGCGCTGCGGGCGCACAAGCTGTTCCAGCGCGACAAGGACTATATCGTGCGCAACGGGGAGGTCGTCATCATCGACGAGTTCACCGGCCGCATGATGCCGGGCAGGCGCTATTCCGAAGGGCTGCATCAGGCGTTGGAGGGAAAAGAGCACGTTCCGATCCAACCTGAGAACACGACGCTCGCCTCCATCACGTTTCAGAACTATTTCCGCATGTACGAGAAGCTCGCGGGCATGACCGGCACCGCGATGACGGAGGCGGACGAGTTCCTCGATATCTACAACCTCGAAGTGATCGAGGTTCCCACCAACATGCCGATGATCCGTCTTGACGACGATGACGAGGTCTATCGGACGGCGCCCGAGAAATATCGCGCCATTCTGGCATTGATCAATGAATGCAAGGAGCGCGGCCAGCCTGTGCTGGTCGGCACGACCTCGATCGAGAAGTCGGAGCAGCTCGCGGAGATGTTGCGCAAACAGGGCTGGGAGCAGCACGACTTCGCCGATCCCAATGCGTTTGCGGCGCTCTACAGCGGCGATGCGGGAGCCTCGAATGCCAAGGTGTTCGCCATCCTCAATGCCCGTTACCACGAGCAGGAGGCCTACATTATCGGACAGGCGGGGGTGCCCGGCGCGATCACCATCGCAACCAACATGGCGGGGCGGGGCACTGACATTCAGCTCGGCGGCAATGCCGACATGCGAATCCGGCAGGAGCTCGCAGATGTCGAGGACGCGCAGGAGCGCGAGCGCGATCCGCGCGCGGCCGCCATCCGGGCCCAGGTGGCGCGCCTCAAGGAGACGGCGCTCAAGGCCGGCGGGCTGTTTGTGCTCGGCACCGAGCGCCACGAGAGCCGCCGCATCGACAACCAGCTGCGCGGTCGTTCCGGCCGCCAGGGTGATCCCGGGCACTCCAAGTTTTTCCTCTCCCTCGAAGACGATCTCATGCGCATCTTCGGGACGGACAAGCTCGACACCATGCTCCAGCGGCTGGGCCTCAAGGAGAACGAGGCCATCGTTCATTCCTGGATCAACAAGGCGCTGGAGAAGGCGCAGCAAAAGGTCGAAGCGCGCAACTTCGACATCCGCAAGAACCTGCTCAAGTTCGACAACGTGATGAACGATCAGCGCAAGGTGATCTTCGAGCAACGCGTCGAATGGATGCGCGATGAAGCGGTCAACGAGATCACCGCCGATATGCGCCACGCAGCCGTTGAGGACCTGGTCGCAAAACACGTGCCGGAAAAGGCCTATCCCGAACAGTGGGACACCAAAGGTCTGCAGGAAGAGCTCAAGCGCGTGCTCAATCTCGATCTGCCGGTCATGGAATGGGCGAAGGAGGAAGGCATCGCCGAAGAGGAACTGCTCGCTCGCATCGAGCGCCGCGCGGACGAGCACATGGCCGCCAAAGTCGCGCAGTGGGGCGCCGACGTGATCCGCTACGTCGAGAAGTCGATCCTGTTGCAGACGCTCGATCACCTCTGGCGCGAGCATCTCGCGATGCTCGACCATTTGCGCCAGGTCATCGGGTTGCGAGGTTATGGCCAGCGCGATCCGCTCAACGAATACAAGGCCGAGTCATTCAACCTGTTCGAGACGATGAGTGGCAATCTGCGTGAGGCCGTGACGTCGCAGTTGATGCGGGTGGAGATCAGGTCTGCTCCCCAGGAGGAGCCCGCGAGCCTGCCCTATATGGAGGCACACAAGCTTGACCCCTCGACCGGCGAGGACGAACTCGCGCTGGCGCGCGCCGGCGCCGAGACGCTCGCGCGGCATGGAATCACAACGGCTGGGGTTGCAGCGGATCGTAAGGCCGAGCGCACGCCCAGCGATCCAACAAGCTGGGGCAAGGTCGGCCGCAATGAGCCCTGTCCCTGTGGCTCAGGCAAGAAATACAAACATTGCCACGGGCGGTTCGGCTAACAGGTATCAGTAATCAGTAATCAGGTATCAGTAAGCAGTAATCAGCAAATCAATAAACAGATCATCCCTGATCCCTGACCACTGATCCCTGTTAATGCCATGCCCCGAAACGGCCTTCGAATCCGCCTGACGGCACTGCCGGTGCGGCCCCGTTGAGCAGGCTCGGAGTGGTGGCAGGCTTGGCCTCGGTATCGGAGCCGGATTCCTCCCGCGGTGCCGAGGCGCCCTTTGCCATGGCCACCTTCGGGGGCTTGGCATCGGCCGACCGGGTCTCGCTCTTCGTCCGCGCGGCCGCAGCGGGCGACTTTGCGCTGGTGGACGCCACCTTGGTCTTTGCCGGCGCCGGGACGCTCTGAGCGGCCCGGGTCTCATCTTCGCGTTTGGATCCGAACCAGTTCCCGAAGAAGCTCGCGATCCCGCCCGAGTTAGTCCCCGCCGATGCCACTTGCACCGAAGCAGGTCTCGATTCGGAGGAAGCCAAGCTCATGGTGGTTCCGGTCGTATCGCGCGGCTGGCCGGGTGGATTGACATGGGCCGGAATTGTGCCCGAAGCGGTCTTGATGTCGGCGCCGGGCCCACCATGCGACTTCACGGCCGAAAGGAAGGTGTCGTTCATGCCACCGTCGACCCCCGTTCGAGCCGGCACGGTTGAGGTGCCGCGGCTGACGAGCTCGGCAACCTTGGCGTCGTCCTGGCGCTGCTTCTCGCGCACTGCCGACGCAAGCTCCTGCTGCACAGTGTAGGCGGGACACTTGTCGGCTGCACTGAAGTGCCCCTTTGACTGCGCGTCAAACACATAGCGTTTTTCGCACACATCGACCTTCGGTTCGAGCCGCATGACCTCGAAATGGTCATAGCCTTCCTTGAGCATTCTCCAGAATGCCATGTGCGGCGAGTTGCGGTGCCTTGCCATGTTGAGCGGCGTCATGCGGAATGGATAAGCCTGGATCTGGAACGCCTTCTGGCCGCCGAAAAAGGACTCGCGCGCCAGCGAATAAATCTCCGCGATCTGCTCATCGGTCATCGCGTAGCAGCCGCGCGAAGAGCAATCCCCGTGGATCATAAGGAATTCGCCACTGTGGCCATTCGCGCGGTCGTAAGCGTTCGGGAATCCCGTGTTGATGGCGAGATAGTACTGGGAATTGGGATTCATGAGGGCCGGGGTGATGGTGTAGAAGCCCTCAGGCGCCTGCCGATCCCCTTCCTTGATCTTGGGGCCGAGCTCGCCCGACCAACGGCAGATCGGATACGTCCGCAGCAGAGCGAAACGGCCGGTCTTGTCCTCTTTCCATATTTCGAACTCCGCCTCTTCCTTGAAGATGCGGACCAGGATTGGCGATTCCTTCGCCATGTTCTTGTTTTCGATATCCGAGAGCAGGCGCTCTGAGAGCGGCTGTAGATGTCGTCCACCCGTCCAGGGCGTCTCTTCGGTGGGGTTATTGCAGCCGGCAAGCGCAAGCGCGGCCGCTATCGTGGCGGACGCCAACAGCGCGCGCACCAAGGACGTACGATTCAACCCCCAACTCCCCCGACCGACAGGCTTTCCCAAGCCTTCCCGCTCAATCGTCTATCCGCAAGGAGCGACCACCGCAAGCGATGGCGAATAGCGATTGAACAGTCCCATGGTGAACAAAAGCTAAATTTGAGCTCGGTCCACCAACCGAACCTCCTGAATTTGCTAGGCCAAAACTTGGGTAAGATCAGGGCGGCAGGCCAGCGTTTCACGATCTTGAAACGTTTTAAATCAAGGACTTACCGACAATGCGAGGACCGGATGCGAAAAAGGGGGGCGACCGTTGCCCGAAAGCTACAGTCCGAAGTCCCGACCCATGGCGAGGAATTTCTCTCGCCGTTGCCGACGCACGGTTTCGCGGTCCAGCCCCGCGAGCTCCTCAAGAGCAGACGCGATCGCCTCTCCCGTGGAGGCTATGGCGGCGCCGGGATCTCGATGCGCGCCTCCCGCGGGCTCGGCCACGATCTGATCGATGATGCCGAACGCCTTTATGTCTTCAGCAGTGATCTTCATTCCGGTCGCCGCCTCTTGCGCCTTCGATGTATCGCGCCACAGGATGGAAGCAGCGCCCTCCGGCGAGATCACGCTGTAAATGGCGTGTTCGAGCATCAGAACACGATTGGCGGTCGCAATTGCAATTGCCCCTCCGGAGCCGCCCTCGCCGATGATGACCGCGACATTGGGCACTCCAAGCTCCAGGCTCGCATTGGTCGAACGTGCGATAGCTTCGGCCTGACCGCGCTCTTCCGCGCCAATTCCGGGATAGGCGCCGGCGGTGTCAACCAGCGACAGGACGGGGATGCCGAATCGGTCCGCCATTTCCATGAGCCGCTCGGCTTTGCGTTACCCCTCGGGTCTGGCCATCCCGAAATTATGCTTGAGACGGGAATCGGTGGACGATCCCTTCTCGTGCCCGAAGACGCAGATGCTCTCGCCCCTGAAGCGCCCGAAACCGCCGACAATGGCTTCATCGTCGCCGAATTTGCGGTCACCCGCGAGCGAGACAAAGTCGGTGATCAGGCCGGCGATATAGTCGACACAATGGGGCCGCTCCGGGTGGCGGGCGACCTGCGTCTTCTGCCAGGGTGTGAGGTCGCCATAGAGCTCCTTGAGCGCCTGCGCCGCCTTGGCCTCCAGCCGTGAAATCTCCTCGCCGATGGCGGCCGCGCTATCCCCCGTCTGCAGAGCGCGCAGCTCATCGATCTGGGCCTCGATCTCGGCCACGGGTTTTTCAAAATCGAGATAACTGCGCATCGAGCTGCTCTCGGGTGCCTACGTCACATCACCCTGCCGAGCTGCCGATATGACACGAGGGGCGGAAGAATGGCTAGCGCGCGCTCGCAATCCCGTAGCGCTGATATTCCTCCGCAATGTCGGCTTGCAGCGCCTTTGCGCGTTCCAGGTCGATTTCGCCGGTGGGATCCTCGTTCTTCAATTTTGCCGAGCCCCGGCCATAGAGCGCAAAAGCGAGTTTCGGATCGATCTGCAACGCGGCGTCGAAGTCTGAAACTGCGGCATCGAAGAGGGTCATTTTCAAATAGATAAAACCGCGCGTTTCCCGCGTAGCGGCATTGCCGGGCATCCGTCGCAGCGCTTCGTTGCAGTCGGCAAGCGCCGGCCGCAGAATGCCAACCACCGCGCGTGCCCAACAGCGATTGTCCAAAGCGGCCCCTAAGCCGGGCTTGAGCTTGAGCGCTTGATTGAAATCATCGATAGCGTGGTCGTATTGATTTTTGCCGAGAAAAGCGCTGCCGCGGTTGAAATGGGCTTCGGCGGTAGGCTTGAGCTTGATCGCCTGGTCATAGTCCGAAATGGCGTGATCGTAATCGCCCTTGCGGTCATACGCGACGCCGCGGTTGATATAGGCCGCTGCAAACTTGCCATTGAGCTTTATGGCTTGGCTGTAGTCCTGGATGGCGCGGTCGGGCTCCCCTTTGAGCCGATATGCAACGCCGCGATCATTGAAGGCCTCCGCCAGTTTTTCCCCCTTGTCGCTGCCTGCCTTGATGATGGAGGAGCAGCCCTCGATCCTCTGCGCAACGGTTGCGGCATCCTCGCCCTCGCACCACCGGCGCTCCTGCTCTGTCTGTGCGTGCGCCGCGTTCGCGCTCAGCGCGCCGATCAGCAGGACTGCAAAGGGAAAAAACACATCAACTCTCATCGAGAGCTCCGTGACGGGCTGCGCAAATCATTCCTCGGCGAGCGGGTGCAGATCGCGAACCAGGCTCTTGAGGCGCTCATCCAGCACGTGCGTGTAGATTTGCGTGGTCGAAATGTCAGCATGCCCTAGCAGTACTTGTACCACCCTCAGATCCGCGCCGTTGTGGAGGAGGTGGCTGGCGAAAGCATGGCGAAGGACATGCGGAGTGACGTTTCGCGCCCGCAGCCCCGCCGCGGCCGCAAGCCCTTTCAATTCGCGGGCGAAGTGCTGCCGGGTCATATGTCCTTGCGCGCCGAATGAGGGAAACAGCCATTTGGTCCGGCGATATCGGGGAGCCGTGGAGAGCAGGCCCAGATACTCCTGGATCGCCTTCCTGGCCGCCTCGTTGAGCGGCACGAGACGTTCCTTGCCCCCCTTGCCCCGGACGGTGAGCATCTGCGCGCCGGGGTTTGCAGCAGAAGCCGGCAGCGCCACGAGCTCTGATACCCGCAGCCCCGTTGCGTAGAGCAGCTCGATCATGGCGTGCAATCGTGCAGCCCGCAGGCGCTCAACGCCCGGCTGCGCTTGCCTGTTCATCTGCGCGCGCGCGCAGATGAGGAGGTGATCGACTTGTGAGATGCTCAGCACCTGCGGTACGGGGCGAACCTGCCGCGGCCCTTGCAGGACCGCAGACGGGTCGTCGCCCCGGTGATCTTCCCGATAAAGAAAACGAAAGAACTGGCGGATCGAGGAAAGCCGCCGCCCGACCGAGGAGGCCGCGAACCCACGGCCGGAGAGCGTGGAGAGATAGGAACGTAAATCGTCGGTCCCGGCCTCGCCGATCGAGCGTCCGCGCGCTGCGAGTGCCGCCGACAGATCATTAAGATCGGAGGCATAAGCGGCAAGCGTATTCCTTGCTCCCCCACGTTCGGCCGCAACCATGTCGAGGAAAAGTTCGATCAGGGACCGATCGGAGATTTTGCCCTTCGGGGCCACGTGATGATCAGGGTTGTCGTGCGAATCTGTCCGGCGGGATAGTAACCGTGATCTCGCGCGGCTTCGGATCAAACCAGCTCGCGAGCATGAACATGGCTCCATAGGTGAGGCCGCCCAGAACTCCGATCAGGGTCAGAAATCGGAACAGACTTGGCATCGTAAACTCCCGCGCGCACGCAGTTTGCAGGCAAAGAATGGAGAAACTAGGACACCCGGGAACGCTGCCAAAGCCAGCCTGGGGGCGGGCATAGGCGCCGCTGCGGGCTTGGACTTGACCACAAGCGCTTGTATTGAAAGACAAACCCGCGCAATGCCGCGCGGGGCGGATGATCGACATTATGGGGCAGAGCGTCATTCCTGCGACGGCATTCCCGCTGGAGGCATTCATCGCCAAGGCGCTGGGCCCTCGCTCCCTCGCGCTGGTCGGAATGATGGGATCGGGAAAGTCCTCGATCGGCCGTCGCCTCGCGCTGCGCTTGGGAATTCCATTCGTGGACGCCGACACGGAGATCGAGCGAGCGGCCGGCATGACCATTCCAGACATCTTTTCGGCTCGCGGGGAGGCCGAGTTTCGTGCGGGAGAGGCGCGCGTGATTGCGCGGCTGCTGGAAGGCGGGCCGCAGGTCCTCTCGACCGGCGGGGGCGCCTTCATGAATGCCAGTACTCGCGCCGCCATCGCCGGGAGGGGTGTATCGGTGTGGCTCAACGCTGAATTTGATGTCCTCATGAAGCGGATCCGGCGCCGTCATGACCGCCCGCTGCTCAAAACCGAGGATCCGGCCGCGACCTTGCGCAAGCTCATGGCCGAGCGCTACCCGATCTACGCACTGGCGGATCTCACCGTAGAGTCTCGTGACGTGTCGCATGATAAGATCGTGGATGAGATCGTGAGCGCGCTCGCCCGCCGGCTGGAAAGAGAGCAGGCAGCGGCAAGCACGTCCGATAACGGAGATCATGCGGCATGACCGCGCCGGTGCGAGTGAACAATCCGCTCGTCGTGAACGTCGAGCTCGCGGAGCGCAGCTATCCCATCGTGATCGGTCGCGGTCAGGTCCTCACGCTCGGGCAAAGAATTGCCGCGATGCGGCCTCGCTCCAAGGCAGCCATCGTAACTGATGAAAACGTCGCCAGCCATCATCTCCCTGCCACCCGATCCGCTCTCGCAGGCGCTGGCGTGAATTCGACCTGCATCACCGTTGCTGCGGGCGAAGGCTCGAAAAGCTTCGCCGTGCTCGAACGCGTGTGCGAAGGATTGCTGGACGCCAGGATCGAGCGCGGCGACCTCGTTGTTGCGCTCGGCGGCGGCGTGATTGGAGATCTTGCTGGATTTGCAGCCTCCGTCGTGCGGCGCGGGCTCGATTATGTCCAAGTGCCCACGAGCCTGCTCGCACAAGTCGATTCTTCAGTGGGCGGCAAGACCGCGATCGATTCGCGCCATGGCAAGAACCTGATTGGCGCCTTTTATCAGCCGATCCTCGTCCTCTCCGATACGGCGCTGCTCGACACATTGCCGCCACGCGAGTTTCGCGCCGGCTATGCCGAGATCGTCAAGTACGGCTTGATCTGCGATGCCGAGTTCTTTGCATGGCTGGAGACGAACGCCCCGGAGGTGTTTGCTGGCGGCCCGGCGCGCGAGCACGCAATCGCGGTAAGCTGCCGGATGAAGGCTGCCATCGTCGGCCGCGACGAGCGAGAAACCGGCGAGCGCGCTCTCCTCAACCTCGGTCACACGTTTGGCCACGCGCTTGAAGCAGCGGCGGGATTTTCCGGCCGTCTTTTGCACGGGGAAGCGGTGGCGCTGGGGATCACGCTGGCCTTCGCATTTTCCGCCAGCTGCGGGCTTTTGCCCGCGCCCGTGGCGGCGCGCGTGGCGCGGCACTTTGCGGCCGTGGGGTTGCCGACCAAGATCGGCTCCATACCCGGCGGATCGCCCGGCGCGGACACTCTGATGGCCCTGATCGCGCAGGACAAGAAGGTCAGGCAGGGCAAGTTGACCTTCATCCTGGCACGCGCAATAGGCGCGGGCTTTGTCGCGCATGATGTGGAAAGTGCCGCGGTCCGCGCGTTTCTGGAGGAGCAGCTCGCCGCGCGATGACTGGTTACGACTGGCTCGCACTTTTGTTCGTTGTGATCTGCCTGTTGCTCTCCGCGTTTTTCGCGTGCAGCGAGACAGCACTGACGGCTTCCTCACGTGCGAGCATGCACCGGTTGGAAAAAAACGGGAATGCTCGCGCCGCGCTTGTCAACCGGCTGCTCGAGGCGCGTGAGCGCCTGATCGGGGCGCTATTGCTGGGTAACAACGCGGTCAATATCGCGGCGTCCTCGCTCGCAACCGGCGTGCTGCTCGGCTGGTTCGGCGAGGTCGGCGTGATCTACGCGACGATCGTCATGACCGTGCTGATCGTGGTGCTTGCGGAAGTGTTGCCCAAGACCGCCGCTTTCAACGCGCCGGATCGAATCGCGTTGTGGGTAGCACGGCCGATCGACTGGACCGTGCGCCTGCTCACGCCGGTACTGTTTGCGGTCGGGTGGGCGGTCAAAGGCATGCTGCGGCTGTTTGGAATGAAGGTGGGTGAAACGCAATCCATCTTGTCTCCGCACGAGGAGCTGCGGGGAGCGGTCGATCTCCTGCATCGCGAGGGAGGCGTGGAGAGATTGGACCGCGACATGTTGAGCGGCCTGCTTGATCTGCGCAGCCTCACCGTTTCCGACGTGATGATTCACCGCACCGAAATGATCACGGTCTGCTTGGATGATCCGCCCGAAGAAGTGGTCAACGCCGTGCTGGAAGCGGAGGTCACGCGCGTGCCGTTGTGGAAGGGCAAGCCCGAAAACATCGTCGGCGTCCTTCACGCCAAGGACCTTTTGCGCGCCATCCAGGTCGCCGGCGGCGACCTTGGCAAGATCGATATCGCCCGCATCGCACGATCCCCGTGGTTTGTCCCCGACATTCGTCCGCTTTCGGAGCAGCTCAAGGCGTTCAGGCGCCGCCGCACCCCCTTTGCCCTCGTCGTCGACGAATACGGAGAGGTCATGGGCCTGGTGACGCTTGAAGATATTCTCGAGGAGATCGTCGGGGACATCACCGATGAACATGACGTGGCGGTGCCGGGGGTGCGGCCGCAACCGGACGGTTCAGTCAACGTCGACGGCGGCGTTCCGATTCGCGATCTCAATCGCGCCATGGAGTGGAACCTGCCCGATGACGAAGCGACCACGGTTGCAGGCCTCGTCATTCACGAGGCCCGCTCAATTCCAGAACCGGGGCAGTCCTTTACCTTTCATGGTTTCCGGTTTCGCGTGCTGCGCCGGGAGCGCAACAGGATCACGGCGCTGCGCATCATGCCGCTGATACGCAAGCCCATTGCAAAACCGGCCTAGCGCTACGCGCCGCGGAGCCGATTGCAAATGCGTTTGCTTGTCACGGCCATTCTTCTCCTGCTCTTTCCCGCCAGCGCCCTCGGCGAGGATCTGAGCTGGGCCTATCCGGTTATGCCGCGTCCTGCGCCGCTCGACAATCTCGCCCTCAAGCACGTGCCTGGGAGCGCGAAGGCTTACACGCAGGCGCAGATCGATGATCCCTTCAATGCTCCGGACTGGTTTCCCGATGAGCACCCGCCGATGCCGGTCATTGTGGCGCAGGGACAAAAGCCGCTCGTGCAGGCATGCGCATATTGTCATTCGACGACAGGAGACGGCTATCCGCAGACGGCGAGTCTTGCCGGGCTTTCGCCGGCTTATCTCAGGGCGCAGATGGCGCAATTTCGAGCCGGCGGCCGCAAGGGTGTGCTTGCCGCCGCGATGATCGCGATCGCGCACGCGATTTCCGAACCGGATGATCTCGCGGCGAGCGATTACTTCGCTGCCCTGCGCCCCCGCATCTCCACCAAAGTCACTGAGAGCGACGTGGTGCCGAAGAGCCATGTCGGTCCGGATGGAATGCGTTTTGCCGAGCCGGGCGGCGAGACCGAGGCAATCGGCAATCGCATCATCGTGCTGCCCGAGGACGAATCGCGCAGCAGGAGCCGCGACCCGCATTCCGGGTTTGTCGACTACGTGCCGCCCGGCAGTGTCGCAGCTGGAGAAGCCTTGGTCTTATCCGCAAGCTCCAAGACGCTCCCCTGTGCCCCTTGTCACGGACGCGACCTCAAAGGCCTTGGCGAGGTGCCCCCGATCGCCGGACGCGCGTCGATCTACACGGTTCGGCAGCTCAATGACATGAAAATCTGCATACGCTCAGGCGGATCCGTTGCTAAAATGGAAGCAGTTGTCGACAAGCTCGGCATCGAGGACATGATCGCGATTGCCGCGTATCTTGGCACCCGCGAACCCTGATCGCCCCCACCCTTTATCCCTCCCCCGCTTGCGGGGGAGGGAAGGGTGGGGGTGCCTCGCCCGGTGCGTGAGCGTGGATCGCAAGCGCGTGCACAGCGCTTGCGAGCTCGTGCGCAAGCGCCTCGTTGATCATGCGGTGGCGCTCGATCCGGCTCTTTCCTTCGAATGCTTTCGCCACGATATGTACTCTGAAATGGGTCTCCCCGCCTGGCCTATGGCCTGCATGTCCCTCGTGTCGATGCGACTCATCCATCACCGCGAGGCTCAGCGGGCAGAAAGCCTCGGTCAACTTCTGCGTGATCACATCGCGCACTGGCATGCGCCGCGCATACTCGCGCGGTTCGGGGTCGTCAATGGCGTTGTCAAGTCTTGAATCTCGGTTGGCGCTGCGCGCATACTGATCGGTCATGAAAAAAGACTCGCCCCTGTTCGACCGCATCAGGGTCAAGCCTGACAAGGATCGCCGTTTGCGGTCCCAGTGTCCCGCTTGCGAGTGGCCGCACTGCACGGCACCGGCAACTCACCGCGCTCCGAAAGGGCGGCTGCGCGAGCGCGAATACTGGCAGTTCTGCCTCGATCACGTCCGCCAGTACAATCATTCCTACAATTTCTTTGCCGGTATGAGTCCCGACGACATCGCCAGGTACCAGAAGGACGCCGTCATAGGGCATCGTCCGACCTGGAAAATGGGGATGAATGGCGGCCGGCCGGGCTGGCGCTCGCACTCCTCCCGATTGCGCCCGGAAGGCGCCGATGATCCGTTCAGCATGTTTCGGGGATTTGAGACAGCAGCCCAGCAAGCGAAATTTGAGCGGCGCACGCCGGAGTCGCGTGTGGTGCGCAATGCCCAACGCAAGGCATTGGATGCGCTCGGGCTCGAAGCGGAGGCCTCCAAACAAGAGGTCAAGAGCCGGTTTAAAGAGCTGGTCAAGCGCCATCACCCCGACGCCAATGGCGGCGACCGCTCCTCGGAAGGCAAATTGCGGGAAATCATTCAAGCGTATAACTATTTGAAATCGATTGGCTTTCGCTGACAAATCCGGACAGCAAGACGTTGCGGCGAATGCCCTTCCTCCCTATTTGAGATGTGAGCTTTGAACGACTGTGCCTTCCGCGGCGCCGGGGCAGTCTGCTAGGTTCGTCGAGAATATCAGGGTCAGCCATCGACCGAACGGGTCTCGGTCGTTTCCGAGATCACGGAGGAGCAATGCCCGCCGTCGCAGAAGAGGTCCCCGGTCTCCCGGACATGAAGGTATCGATCAGGCAGCTGTTCGGCATCGACAGCGATCTGGAGGTCCTCGCCTACTCGGAACCCGACGAGCATACGCCGGACCTCGACCCCGACTACCGGTTCGATAAACCCACCACGCTCGCGATTCTTGCCGGCTTTGCGAAGAATCGACGCGTCATGATCGCGGGCTATCACGGAACTGGAAAATCGACCCATGTCGAGCAGGTTGCGGCACGGCTTAACTGGCCGTGCGTGCGAGTGAACCTGGACAGCCATATCAGCCGCATCGATCTCATCGGTAAGGATGCCATTGTCATTCGCGACGGCATGCAGGTGACCGAGTTCCGAGACGGCATGCTCCCCTGGGCATTGCAGCATAATGTGGCGCTGTGCTTCGACGAATACGATGCCGGCCGCCCCGACGTTATGTTCGTCATCCAACGGGTGCTCGAAGTCTCGGGCAAGCTTACGCTGCTTGATCAGAACAAGGTGATTAAACCCCATCCCGCCTTTCGTCTGTTTGCGACCGCCAACACAGTGGGGCTCGGCGATACTTCGGGTCTCTACCATGGTACGCAGCAGATCAATCAGGGGCAGATGGACCGCTGGTCCATTGTCACCACGCTCAATTACCTGCCCCACGACAACGAGGTTGAGATCGTGCTGGCCAAGGCCAAGCACTATCGGACGGACGCGGGTCGCGACATCGTCAACAAGATGGTCCGCGTCGCTGATCTGACCCGCAACGCCTTTATGAACGGCGATATTTCCACCGTTATGAGTCCCCGAACCGTCATTACCTGGGCCGAGAATACGGAAATTTTCAAGGACATCGGTTTCGCATTCCGGCTCACTTTCGTGAACAAGTGCGATGAGCTGGAACGGCCGATTGTTGCCGAGTTCTATCAGCGCTGCTTCGGCACGGAGTTGCCGGAGTCGTCCGTCAACGTGGCGCTGAGTTAAATCATGCATGCGGCCGTGGCCAAAACAATGAGCTGATGGGGCGCGCTCCCCGTGTCTTCGAATCTCAAAGGCAAGACTTTCCCGAAGGAAAGTCCGACCGAGCCGTTCAAGCGCGCGGTCACGGGTTGTCTGCGGGCGATTGCCCGCAAGCCTGATCTCGAAGTCTCGTTTGCGGCTGAACGCCCCGGGGTGATCGCCGGGAAGGCGCGCCTGCCGGAGCCGCCGCGCAAGCTCACGGCGTCCGAAGCCGCCATTGTTCGCGGTCATGCCGACTCGATTGCCCTCAAGCTTGCCTGTCACGATCCCTCGATCCATCGCAAGCTCGTCCCCGGAGGCCAGCAGGCGCGCGCGGTGTTTGACGCGGTCGAGCAGGCCCGGGTGGAGGCGATCGGCGCTCGCCGCATGAGCGGAGTGGCGAACAATCTCTCGGCGATGCTTGATGACCGCTTTCATCGCGGCAAATTTGACGAGGTGACCGACCGCGCGGACGCGCCGATCGAGGAGGCGGTTGCTCTCATGGTCCGGGAGCGGCTCACCGGGCACTCACCACCTCCGGCCGCCCGCAAGCTCGTTGAGCTGTGGCGTCCTCTTATCGAGGATCGCGCCGGACGCGATCTCGATCGGCTCGAGCGCCTGATCGAAAATCAATCGCGCTTTGGAGACGCTATCCACGATCTGCTTGATGCGCTCGATATGGGCGAGGATCGCAGCACCGCGGACGAGGAAGAAGGCGAAGAAGGAGAGCAGGAACGGCGCAAGGACCAGTCGGGCGAGGAGGGGGAGGGAGCCGATGCCGACGATACGCAAACGCGCGTGGACGAGGCGGAGATGTCCGGCGAGGACATGGCCGATACCAGCGCCGAGGCTGCCGAGGCCCTTTCCGCCGAGACGGCGGACGACGCCGAGATGGGCGACGCTGAGACTCCTGCGGAGCCGCGCCGGCAGCGCCGCCACGGACAGAACGAGCCGCGCGGCCCGGATTACCGGCCCTTCATCACGCGCCACGATGAGACAATCGCGGCCGAGGAGCTGTGTGAGCCCGAAGAGCTCGATCGGCTGCGCAGCTATCTCGACAAGCAGCTTTCGCACCTGCAAGGCGTGGTCGCGCGTCTCGCCAACCGTCTGCAGCGCCGTTTGATGGCGCGTCAGAGTCGCGCTTGGGAGTTCGATCTCGAGGAAGGCGTGCTTGACCCGGCCCGCCTCTCGCGCATCATCGTCGATCCCCTCCATCCGCTTTCGTTCAAGCGCGAGAAGGACACCACCTTTCGCGACACCGTCGTCACGCTGCTGCTCGATAACTCGGGCTCGATGCGCGGCCGTCCGATCACGGTTGCCGCGACCTGCGCCGACATTCTCGCGCGCACGCTGGAACGCTGCGGGGTCAAGGTTGAAATCCTGGGATTTACCACCCGCGCCTGGAAGGGCGGCCAGTCCCGCGAGGCCTGGCTTGCCGCTGGAAAGCCCGCCAATCCCGGCCGTCTCAACGATCTTCGCCACATCATCTACAAGTCCGCGGACTCGCCCTGGCGCCGCGCACGCAAGAATCTCGGGCTCATGATGCGCGAGGGCCTGCTCAAAGAGAATATTGACGGCGAGGCGCTTGACTGGGCGCACAAGCGTCTATTGGCGCGCAGCGAGCAGCGCAAAATCCTGATGATGATCTCGGATGGCGCTCCGGTCGATGATTCCACGCTCTCCGTCAATCCAGGCAACTATCTCGAACGCCATCTGCGTTGGGTGATCGAGGAGATCGAGACGCGCTCGCCGGTCGAATTGCTTGCAATCGGAATCGGACACGACGTGACGCGCTATTACCGGCGGGCATTGACCATCGTCGACGCGGAGGAGCTCGGCGGGGCGATGACGGAAAAGCTTGCCGAGCTGTTCGACGAGGAGCCAATTGCCGAACCTGTGACGGTGCGAAGGCTCGACGCGTGAGAAGGCGCGCGCCGTTATCGCTCCCGATGAAGGTCAGCGCGCTGCTTGCCGGCGCGATTTTTTTGACCACCGGCGAACTGTCACGAGCAGCAGATCCGCCGGTTGCGATCGCGGTGCAGTCCCAGCCGATCGCCTCTTTCGAAATCTTCAATCCCGCGCGACGCCAATTCGGGCCGCTCGACTTTCGCGGTGGCTTGGTGTTGGGCTCTGGCTTTCGGCATTTTGGCGGATTTTCAGGGATGCGCGTCGCCGAGGACGGCGCGGGCTTTATTGCTGTAAGCGATAAGGGATGGTGGTTGCGGGGGCGAATTCTCTACGATCAAGGCCGGCCCGCCGGCATCGAGCACGCCGAGATGGCGCCAATGCTCGGTGCGGACGGCAGGCCACTCGCGGCGCGCGGCTGGTATGACGCGGAGTCGATCGCGCAGGATGGCGACGGCATGCTGTATGTCGGCATCGAGCGCGTTCATCAGATCGTCCGGTTCGATTATGCCAAGGACGGCCTGCTTGCTCGCGGCCATCCCATCGCTGTGCCGGGCGCCATTCGATCATTGCCGCGCAACAAGGGCCTTGAAGCCCTTGTTTTCGTTCCTGATGGATTCGCGCTCGCGGGTGCGCTCATCGCCATTTCGGAACGCGGCCTCGACCGAGCCGGCAATATCAACGCTTTCCTGATTGGAGGGCCCAAGCCGGGTGGCTTTGCCGTCAAGCGGACGGCTGATTACGACGTTTCCGATGGCACCTTGCTCCCCGCCGGGGACCTTCTATTGCTGGAGCGCAAGTTCAACTGGACCAGCGGCCTTGCCATGCGTATTCGCCGCATTGCCATGGCAGGCATTACGCCGGGCGGCCTGGTCGATGGACCGGTCCTTTTGGAGGCTGATCTGCGCAACGAGATTGACAACATGGAAGGCCTGAGCATCCACCGCGGCGCAGGCGGCGAGATCGTTCTGACGCTGATCTCAGACGACAATTTTTCACTCCTCCAGCGGACGCTCCTCTTGCAGTTCGCGCTGGTCGAGTGATGCGGTGGCGGTCTGGTCAGGACGCGGCGGCCGGCGTGCCCGACTCGCGGGATTTGCGAATCCGTCGTTTGAGATCAAGCGCTCTCCTCGACAGATCCTCGTCTTTTGCTTTCATCAGGAATGCGTCGAGGCCGCCGCGATGGTCAACGGTTCGAAGGGCGTTTGCACACACACGCAGCTTGACGGAGCGGCCCAAGGCGTCCGAAATCAGCGTGACATTGAGCAGATTGGGCAGAAATCGCCGCTTCGTCTTGATGTTCGAGTGGCTCACCCGATGTCCGACCTGGGCAGTCTTGCCAGTCAGTTCGCAGCGTCGGGACATGAGGAAACCTCCGCCTTTGCTCCCGCAGCGGCGATTGCCGGAGCCGGTAAAATTCGGCGGAGCTATAGTTAGCCCATGAAATCACGTCAACTGCCGGTCTTCGGGTGGCGCGTCCCTGAGCCCAAGGCCGGCGCAACCTGCCTTGATCGGGCCAAGATAGCTCTCCAAGACAGGAAGGCCCCCTTGTGGATCGCGGTTCGTCTGGCGCCGAAGGTGATGATCCCAAGTCGTACAGGGAGGGGCCGGCCGATTCCCGAAAAAGGGGTGTCGGCGCTTACAGGATCGAACTTGTGAATTCATACTGTCCTCTTCGTCGCGCAATTTTGCTCGCCGCAGCGTTGCTCGCCATGGTCATGGCGCAGGCATGGAAGAGCCAGCTTTTTGCGCAGGCCAAGCTCGACGCTCATTATTCCGTAACTCTCGCAGGATTGCCGATCGGCCAAGGCACTTGGACGATCGACATCGGAGAGAATCAGTTCTCCACCAGCGCAAGCGGCGCGGCAGCCGGCCTCCTGCGCATCTTCGCCAGCGGTCAAGGACATAGCTTTGCTCGCGGCGCGATCTCCGGAGGTCAGCTGGTTTCTTCGACGTATTCGTCGAGCATTTCCACCGACAAGAAATACGATGAAGTCCACATGGTGATCACCGCGGGTACAGTAAAGGAATTCAGCGCGGAACCGCCGAATACGCCCAACGCCTCGCGCGTTCCGCTGACCGAAGCTCATCGCCGCGGCGTGTCGGATCCGATGACCGCATCGCTTGTTCGCATTCCCGGCAACGGCGACACGGTCGTGCCTCAGGGCTGCCAGCGCACGTTGTCCGTGTTCGACGGCCGCATGCGCTACGACCTCCAGCTCGCATTCAAGCGGTTTGACAGCGTGACATCACAGGCAGGCTATCAGGGCCGGGTGGTCGTCTGCGCGGTTCGTTTTGCCCCCATCGCCGGCCACGTTCCGGATCGCTACGCCATAAAATACCTGATGGAGCAGCATGACATGGAGATGTGGCTCGCCCCGATCGCGGGCACGCGGATCATCGCGCCCTATCGAATTTCGATACCGACACCCGTTGGGACCGGGGTCCTCGAGGCGAGCCAGTTCATTTCTGTTCCGCAGCCCGGCCGGGCGTCGGCGAAAAGCCAGTAAGCGCCTGCCCTCATATCCCCGCATTTGACCAAGACGGGCCAAAACCCCAAATCGCCGCAGGAGTTAACCGAGGTCATACGCGCCTGCCGCCCCCTGCGTGCTTGACTCACAAGTTCTGGGGTGCCGATATAGACCGGCATCGACATATAGCCGTGAACGAATTCCGACAGGGTTCGAGTCACCGATTCGGGCTCGATTCGTTCGAGGCTCGTTCCACAGATTAAACACAGGCTGTCGCACGCGCTTTTGCCGTCACATTGTGGTACAGACCGGCCATGCATACTGGCGCTATGACCGGCACGCTGCGCTCTGGCCGCTGGCGTCCTTAAAGCGACACGTCTCCTGAGAACTCTGGTCCGACAAGCTTAGCGAGCCGATGCCGATTTCGTTCTCCTCCGCACCGAACCGCGTCGCTTCCCAGCGCGGCGCCGGCGTGACGGCGGTGCTTGGTCCCACCAATACGGGAAAGACCCATCTCGCCATCGAGCGCATGCTGGGTCACTCGTCGGGAATCATCGGATTGCCGCTGCGATTGCTGGCGCGCGAGGTCTACAACAAAGTGGCCGAGCGCGTTGGGGCGGATGCTGTCGCGCTCGTTACCGGGGAAGAAAAGATCAAGCCGGCGAATACCCGGTACTGGGTTTGCACCGTGGAAGCGATGCCGCGCGACCTTGACGTCGCCTTTTTGGCCATCGACGAGGTGCAGCTTGGCGCTGATCTCGAGCGCGGCCATGTCTTTACGGATCGGATGCTTAATCGCCGCGGCCGGGAAGAAACGCTGGTGCTTGGCGCGCAGACCGTGCGCCCGATGGTCGAGAGGCTGCTTCCCGCCGCCCACGTTCTGACGCGCCCGCGGCTTTCGCAACTCTCTTTTGCCGGTGAGAAGAAGATCACCCGGCTGCCACGGCGGTCGGCCGTTGTCGCCTTCTCGGCCGAGGAGGTCTATTCCATCGCCGAGC
>CATPCO010000385.1 GCA_955652925.1 uncultured Xanthobacteraceae bacterium
GGCCTCGCCACTCGCTATGCGTCGCTGATAATGCTGCTATTCATCATCATTGCGGCCTTCAGCTCGCATCGTTATTGGGCGGCTGCGCCAGCACAGGTCGCGAACCAATCCGCCCACTTCTGGAAAGCCGTGGCGATGATGGGCGGCGCGGTACTGTTATTCATCACTGGTGCGGGTCGTTATTCTCTCGACGCGATGCTTCAACGAAAACCTTAGGCCGTGTGTTCATAACGATCTCAGCCGGCCGCCGACGCTGCTCGCAACCGCCGATTGGGTGATCGAATAACCTGCCCATGACCACTCATGGCACGAAAGAGCCGTGCCAGCATCCGTTTGAGGCCGCGATGTCCGCAGTGGTGCCGCTTTCGAAGGATCAGCAGAAGTGCGACAACATTGCCTGGCCAGGATTGATCGCGCAGAGGCGAGAACCCCGAGATCACGCAATCCGAGGGCGGGTGCTTAAGAATCCAGAATGGGTTTTTGCATGCGGCCGATCGGCTTGCCGACGGGCTCGCCGTCGCGCATTTGAACGTGGCCGCGAACGATGGTGCAGACCGGAACTCCCTTCACCTTCCAGCCGTTCCATGGCGTGGGCTTGTTTTTGCTGTGCAGCTTGGCTGCATCGATGGTCGCTTCCTTGTCCATGTCGACAATGGTGATGTCGCCGTCGGAGCCCAGCCGAATGGCGCCCTTCCTGGGATAGATCTGCCACACCCGCGCCGGATTCTCGCACGCCACCTTGACGTACTGATTGAGGCTCATGCGGCCCTTGTTCACCTCGGTGAGGATCAGGGGAACGCCGGTCTCAACGCCGCAGAAGCCGGAAATGCAGTCCCAGATCGCGGGCTTGAGCAGCTTGCCGTTGATGTCGCTGCCCTTCTCTTCGAGGGTATGGGGAGAATGATCGGTGGCGATCATGTCCACGTAGCCCTTGATCAGCCCGTCCCACAGCACCTCGGCGTGGTCTTTCGTGCGCACAGGCGGATTCATCTTCAGGAGCGAGCCGACCTTCGCCATGTCGTTTGGCTCGCGCAAGAGATAGTGCGGCCCGGTCTCGGCGGTCACGCGCAGGCCGCGCGCCTTGGCATCCTTGACCATTTGCGCCGCCTGCTTGGTGCTCATGTGGAAGATGTGAAGCTTGGTGCCCAATGCCTCGGCGAAGAAAAGCGCATGCGCCACGGACTCGGCTTCACATAGATAAGGCCGCGATTGCTCCCAGGAGACCGGATCGTTTTTTCCCTCGGCTTTGAGCTTGTTGGTCCAGTAGTGCTGGATCTGCCGGTTCTCGGCATGGATGCCGAGCGGCAGTTTCGACTTGGTGATGTTCGAGAACGCCTCGATGCACATTCCATCATCGGGGAAAGGAAGATTGCCGATGGTCTCACCGAAGAAAATTTTGTAACCGATCACTCCCGCTTGCGCCATGGGAAGGATGTGATCGGCGTTGGTTTGAACGACGACGCCCAGCACGCCGAAATCCACCAGCGATTTCTCCTCCGCCAGACGCTGCTTCACGCCCACCTGCTCCGCATCCGCCGTGGGCGGAATGACATTCGGCATATCGACCACGGTCGTTATTCCGCCGCACACGGCGGCCGTGGACCCGGTTGAAAAATCTTCCTTGTAGGTCATCCCGGGGTCGCGGAAATGCACGTGGGCGTCGATGAGACCGGGCAGGATATGCCTGCCCTTGGCATCGATCACCTCTTTGCCGTCCGGCAATGAGTCGTCTGTTCCGATCGCCACAAACTTCTCTTGTGCGATCGCCACCCCGCCCCGGAATGTGTCCTGCGGCGTGACCACCCATCCGTTTTTTATCACCAGATCGGCTTTCATGACGTCTCCTCAGTAGGTATCGAACATGCGCTGAATTTCGCCGGCATTATCGGTTTGAGTAAGCGCAAGCGAAAGCAGCAAACGCGCTTTCCAGGGCTGCAAATTGTCGCTGGCGACAAAGCCTCGCTGCGCAAGGCCGGGGCTGCGCACGACGCGACCCGCCGCGACCCGGCTGGCAAGGCACATGAGCACGCCCTTCTCCCGGTAGGCCTTGTCGAAAGCGGCGTCCTCGGCGGGCGTCGGCCGGCCCGCACCGGTCGCCGCGCTGACGATGCCTTTGGCGCCGGCATTAGCAGCCGCTTCGATCATGGCGCCGTCGGCGCCGATGTAGGAGATCACGATATCGACCCGCGGGAGCGCGTGGAGATGCCGCACGTCGAATTCACTGTGAATCGTATGCTTTCTGGCAGGGTGATGGTAGTAGATGACCTTGCCGTCGGCGTCGGCAAACCCGAGCGGCCCGAGGTCGCGCGATTGAAACGCCTCGACGCGATAAGTCGCGTTCTTGGTCACGTCGCGGCCGCTGAAGATCGTATCGTTCATCACGACCAGAGCGCCGCGCCCGCGTGAATTCGGATCGGCAGCGACCCGCACAGCATTCACCACATTGAGATAGCCGTCTGCGCTGAGCGCGGACGACGGCCGCATGGAGCCGACGATTACGACGGGCTTCTCGGTCTTGAGCGTGAGGTTCAGAAAATATGCGGTCTCCTCGAGGGTGTTGGTACCGTGGGTGATGACAATGCCACTGGCCTCGTCCGCGTCGAAGATGGAATGGATGGCGCGCAACAATTCAAGCCAATCCTTGTCGAGCAAGGCGTGGCTCGGCATGCGCCGGAACGGCATTTCGCTCACCTGCGCAATGTCCTTGAGCTCCGGGAGCATGCCGAGGAGTTCTCCCTCCTGGAGCCTTTTGCCCGCCTCGATGTACCAGGCGAGGTCGAGCCGGTCCTTGCCGACGGAGTCGATTGTACCTCCCGTCACGATCAGACCTACCTTCGGCAAACCGGACATGCTTCTTTCCTGACTACACTGTCTCCGGAACGAACCGGTTTCGCATCTTGCCCAGGCCCTCGATCTCGGTCTCCATCACGTCGCCGGCCTTGAGAAACGTGCCGGTGCCCTGGCCGACGCCGCCGCAGGTCCCGCAGCTGAAAACATCCCCGCTCTCAAGCGTGAGAATGTTGGAGGCGTATTCGATCTGCTCCTCAGGCGTGAAGATGAATTGCGAGGTATTGCCGTTCTGCCTGGTTTCGCCATTGACCGTGAGACGGATGAATAGATTTTTGTGGTCTGGCACAAAGGCGCGCGGCACCAGGAACGGGCCCATGGGGGCGAAATTGTCGTGGCTCTTGCCGCCGAGCCAATCCGAGCGCAGCGCCGGACGGTCCGCGCGCAGCGTGATGTCGCGGCAGGACACATCGTTGGTGGTCATGAAGCCTGCGACGTGATCGAGCGCGCACTCCGCCTTGATGTGCTTTCCCGGCATGCCGATGGCAAGCGCGATCTCCGCCTCCCAATCGATCTTCTGCATGCCGCGGGGAATTTCGATGTCGTCGTAGGCGCCCGCGAGGCAACTCGGCGCCTTGAGGAAGAGATAGGGCCGGCTCGTGGATTTCTCGCCGGTGAATTTGGGTCCGCTCGCGGGCGACATGCCCGCGCGGATCATCTCGTCGACATGCTCCTGAAAATTCTGTGCCGCGTAGAACATCTTCCCCGGCCGGATGACGGGGGGCAATGCACGCAGGCTCGCGAGGCTGCCCGCATATGGCTCGATCCCTTCCTTTTGCAGAAACGCCACGATTTCCGCCAGCACGGCGAAATTGGCGTCCCAGTCCCGCAGCAGAGCGAGAATTGAAGCGCTCCCGCTCAGCGCGCCACGACCGCCTGCCGCACGATAGGCCGTGTGCGCCTTGGCGAGATCGACGGCATCATCGCCGAGCACAATGGCCGGAAAGGGGATGCCGTCCGGCTTTGCGAACGTGCCCAGCTTGAATGCGTTTGCGTTCATATTCGACCCCCGGTTCTTTGTAGCCCGGATGAGCGAAGCCGCCTTCGCCAAGGCTTCGGCGGCCTTGCTGGAAATTGGCCCGTCGAAGCTTTAGCGGAGACGGGCGATATCCGGGTCCCACCCTCGCGACATAAACCCCGCATATCGCTACGCTCATGCGGGCTACAAGCCCGGAGATGCTACACCATTGGGCGGCGCCCTGTCGCAGGTCTCGATCGCCAATGACGCTGCAAGAGGACGTTGGCAGCCGGATTGATTTCGGGCTTAAATGCGACGCGGCTTTTTGGAGAGCGCCATGAGGAAAACCAGTCTGTGTATCGCTGTCGCTGCCATCTTCGGGCTGTCTGTCGCCACGAGTTGCGCCTACGCGCAGGACAAACTGATCAAGATTGGCGGGTTGTTCCCGATGTCAGGTCCCGGCTCCTATTTCGGGGTGCAGGACAAGCAGGGCATCGAGCTTGCGCTTGCGGAGATGAACAAGACGGGCGTCAACGGCTACAAGTTCGAGATTCAATATGAGGACTCGGCATGCAGCCCATTACCTGCGACCCAGGCGGGCAAACGCCTGCTCGATCAATACAAGCCGCAGATTGTTCTCGGCGAGGAATGCTCCGATGCCACCCTCGCCATCATGCCGCTGATGGATGAAGCCAAGGTGCCATTCCTCAATGCCGGCTCCTCGTCGATCAAGGTTACCGATCCCGGCAATCCCTGGACCTTCCGCATCATGCCGAACGAGGTGATGCAGGGCGTCGATATCGCCAGCAATGCCCATAAGCGCCTCAACGCGCGCTCGGCGGTGCTGCTCTACGAGAACACCAATGCCGGGATCGGCAATGCGAAAGTCTTCGGCGACACCTTCAAATCGCTCGGCGGGCAGGTCCTGGCCGATATTGGTTTCGGGCGCGACGTGAACGACTTCACCGCCATTGCGACGCGCATCGCAGGCCTTGGCAAGGTCGACGTGATCCCCACCTACACGCTCGAGGGCCAGGGCCTGCGCATCACCCAGGCGCTCGCTCAGGCGGGCGTGAGCAAGGGTGGCGGCGGACAGGCGATCCAGCTCGGCACCATCTGGCTGCCGTTCGGGTTCGAGCAGAAGGCGGGCAAGGCTGCGCTCGGCTATGTCCGCATCGTGCAGTTCGATCCGACGGACAAGCGCGAGCTGGTGCAGAACTTCATCCGCTCGTTCAAGGCCAAATACAACCAGGAGCCTACCCACCTCAATGCGCACGCGTATGACCAGATTCTTCTGATTGCGGACGTCGTTCGCCGCGGCGGCAAGGATCCCCAGTCGATCCGCGATACGCTCGCGGCGACGAAGGATTTCCATGGCGTCACCGGCAGCGTCGAGTTCGACAAGCACAATCAGAACATCCGGATGGACACCATCCATTACATGGAGACGTTGCCGGATCTTTCGTGGCAGGCGCTGGCGTGGAATTGACGGTGGCCTGTGGGTCGTTAAACCATGCTGGCGGTTGCGGTTCAGCAGGCAATCAATGGCGTTGTGTTCGGCAGCCTTTACGTGCTCGTCGCGTTGGGACTGACGCTCATCTACGGCGTGCTGGTACAGATCAATTTTGCCCACGCCGATATTGTCAC
>CATPCO010000386.1 GCA_955652925.1 uncultured Xanthobacteraceae bacterium
CCGCGTCGCCATAGGTCGATGCCGTATCCACAAGCCGGCCGCCGCATTCAATAAGCATGCGTAGAACCGCGGTTGCGGCAGCGCGCGTTTGCTCGTTGTCGCGGTCGAACACGGCGGCGGTGCCAAGGCCGACCGCAGGGAGGCTCTCGCCCGTGCGCGGGATGGCGCGGGTCATGTTGTCAGTCGATTGCGCGCACGCCGGCTGTACGGTGATTGCGGCGGCCGTAAGCGCGGCGAAGTCGCGGCGGGTGATCGGGCGCATGATCATTCTCCTTGCGTGGCTGCGGCGCGGCGTTCCTGCACGCGGCCGAGCGCAATCGAAAGGATAAGCCATGCCGCGACGATCGGCAGCGCCACGAGCGATATGCCCTCAAGCTTGAGGCCCGCTTTCTGCAGGAGATCGAACACCCAGCCATACAATGCATCGGAGCCGCGATAGATCACGACGTCGATGAGGTTCTTTGCCTTATACTTCTCCTCCCGGTCCACCACGGTGAAAAAGACCTGGCGCGCCGGATTGGCAACCGCAAAATTCATGCAGCGCTGCGCGACCTGAATCACGATCACGGCGGCGACACTGGTGACAAACGCAAGTGTCGTGAAGCCCAGGATATAAATGGCGGGCAGCGCACCGGCAGCCGCACCGGTGCCGAAACGCTTGAGCAGCCAGCCGGTGGCAAAGACCTGGATCGCCAGCGTGAGCAAGCCGACCGCGAGGTCGATGCTGGCGAAAATGCGGGTTTGCGCGCCGGCATCATGCACCGCCGCGGCGACGATATGGGCCTGCTGGAAATAAAGAATGGTGGCGCCGAACGAGAGCAGACTCACCCATGCCCCCACCCCGAGAAGATAGGGCGAACGCATGAGCTCGGTTGCAGCGGCAAAGGCGCTGCCGCCGATCCGCGCTTGCTCTGGCGGCGAACTCTGTCCGGCATCGCCGCTGCGCTCGAGCCGGTGAACGCAGAACACGGCGAGCTCCAGAAGCAAGATTGCGGCAATCAGCAGATTGGTTGGACCGAGCGGCACCGAAAGGCCGATGGTGAGCGCCGGGCCAAGCAGCGCGCCGGCAGTGCCGCCGGCGCCGATGAATCCGAACAGGCGTTTTCCTTGCTCGCTGGTGAAGAGATCGGCCATGAAAGACCAGAACACCGCCACCGCAAACAGGTTGAACACACTTACCCAAACGAAAAACACGCGCGCCACAATGACCGTTTCGATGCCGGCCGTAAGGAACAGCCAGAACAGCGCAAGATTGACGACGAAGAAGTGATAGACGATGGGAATGAAGCGCGCGCGCGGAACACGCGAGACCAGCGCCCCATAAAGCGGCTGCGCTACCAGCAGCGTTACAAAGGTTGCGGTGAACATCCAGGGCAGCGCCCGCACCCCGCCGGCGATCCCCATTTGATCGCGCAGCGGGCGGAGCACGTAGTAGCCCGCAAGCAGCGTGAAGAAATAGCTAAACGACCAGAGCGCTGCGGCGCGTTCCTGCGAGGTCGCGGGCAGCGCCTTGGCAAGCCCACGTTGCAATCGAGCACGCACCCTGTTGGTTGTCATCGTCCGCGCATGCGGACGATCCAGTAGCCGTTGGAAATAAGGATTTCGCACGGCTCCGCTGTCGTCACAACGACAGCTTCTGCCGCAGCTCGGCTGCGCTCACAGGTTGGCCATAACCGGGTCCGCCGCGCTGGAAAATGCGAGCATCGGCGAGCTTGCCGACAATCACCGGATCGAAACCGGCGTCACGTACCAGTGCCGCGGCGATCGACACCGCCTCGCTATCATCGCCGGCGATCGGAATGGCGAGCTTGGGGTCGGGACGGTTCGCCTCGCGTGCGAAAATCATATACGACGTGGTGTTGAACGCCCGCACCAGGCGTGTGCCGGGCAGGTATTTCTGCGACGTGACGCCGATGCCGTCGCGCTCCACTTCCTCAGCGATCGCGCCGTCGCGAGCCGCAACCGCGTTGCAGGCATCCAGCACGACCTTATCCTTGAGCGCGTCGGCATGGTCGCGGCCGACCTGCGGCAGCGCCCCATAGGGGACAGCGATAAAGTTCACATCACCAAAGGCGATGGCGTCGGACACGCTGCCACTGCGCGCGAGCGCTCCGAGCGAGGCGACCAGGTCCTTGAGCTCCTCGGGATGGCGCGACGAGAAGAGCACGGGATGCCCGGCCTTGACCCACAGGCCGCCGATCGTGCTGCCGATGCGACCTGAGCCAATGATGCCAATTGGCCGCTTGGTTTCCTGCGCGAAGGCAGGCATCCCGGCAACGGCGGCGGACGCAACCCATGCGGCGCCCGCACAAAGCATGGTCCGGCGGCGATGGTCAAACCTCACAAAGCGATGCATCAAGACCTCCTCGTGTCTCCCAGCTGTCGACATAAACACCGGGAATCCTGCATTCGCTTCACAACGCCCGGCGCATCAGGGTTGCGCGAAACGCAACGTTCGGGCGTATAAAGTTCTCATATCGGTGAGCCTTTGGCCGTTCCGGTGAGAGATCGGAGGTCCTATTGCCCCTCTTTCATTTTCGCGTGATAGGCGCCGCGTTCACGCTCCTTATCGCACTTGCGCTGATAGTGAACCCGGCGGCCGCGCAGTCCGCGCGCACCTGGCCGCAACGTCCCGTCAAGGTCATTGTGACACTTGGGCCGGGAAGCGGGGTCGATATCGGCGCGCGTCTTCTTGCCGACCGATTGAGCGTGCGTTGGGGTGAGCCGGTGGTGATCGAGAACCGCCCGGGCGGCGACGGTCTCGTCGCCATCG
>CATPCO010000387.1 GCA_955652925.1 uncultured Xanthobacteraceae bacterium
GCATCATGTCGCCTACAAGGGCGGGGCCGATTTGCCGGTCTACGTGCGGGTGACACAGGCGGACGGTCATCAAGCCTGGTCAAGCCCGATCTATTTGGTCGATTAGAATACAAGATGATGGCGAGCGCGGCCGCCTGAGGAACAGCATCAACGATTGGCGCGCTCGCCAGTTGATGGGCACCCTATGTCTCCTGCCGGCACCGGGCTCTCTCCTTCCTGTGGATAGGTATGCGAGTTTCATCAAATCCGCTGCCGCGCGTTAACGCAGCGTCACACAACCGCTGTTCATTGTGGCCCGATCGCTCCCGGGTTGTGTGGTGCCATGTTGCCAGATGCGAAAAAGTACCACGACTACGCGCGTGAATGCCTTGAATTGGCCGAGCAGGCGGATTCGGCCGAAACCCGACAGAAACTCATCGAGCTGTCGCGCGTGTGGATGGAAGCGGCGTTGCGGGAACAAGGTGTTCTGAAACCCCGATCCAAGGCGGTTGGGGCATAATAGGCCAAGTCCGTATAGCCCAAGGCCATTTAAGCGCGCCTGTGGCGCGAACACCCGATTGCTCCTGCGCCGCTCTGTCGCGTGCTGGCCGGCAGGCCACTGTTGCTGGAACCCGCGGCCTGAATTAGCCTTGCCATGACGCGCGCGCTGTTCATCCAGGGAGCGGTCACGATGAAGGCTCTTTTCGTTCATCCCGGGCCGCTGCTCTACACCAATGTCTTTCTGCGGCTGGAGCCGTTGGGACTGGAGCTCGTCGCCGAAGCGGCCAGGCGCGCGCGCCATGAGGTCAGGATCATCGACCTGCAGGTCGAGAGCCATGCCGACTATCATCGGATGATCGGCGAGTGGCAGCCCGATTTCATTGCTTTTTCCTGCAACTACCTCGCCAATGTCCCCGAGATCGTCGATTTGGCCAAAGCCACAAAGCTCGTTCTGCCGCGCGCCTTCATCTGCGTCGGCGGCCACAGCGCTTCGTTCACCGCGGCCGCCATTGTGGAGCACGGCGCGGGCGCGATCGATTGCGTGCTCAAGGGCGAGGGTGAGCCTGGCATTGTCAGCCTGCTCGAAGCCGCCGCGGGCGACCGCAGCGCGCTCGGCAAAGTGCCTGGCGCGGTGAGCGCCGCGGGCGAGGGTCCCCAGCCGGCCTTCGTCAAGGATCTCGATGACGTGCGGCCGGCGCGCGATCTTGCGCGCAAGCGCCGCAAATATTTCATCGGCATCCTTGACCCCTGTGCCTCCGTCGAATTCGCGCGCGGATGCCCGTGGGACTGCTCGTTCTGCAGCGCCTGGACGTTTTATGGACGCAGCTATCGTCCGATCAGCCCCGAGCGGGTGGTCGAGGATCTCTCCACCATCCGGGAACCGGGCGTATTCATCGTCGACGACGTCGCCTTCATCCAGGAACGGCACGGCTTTGCAATCGGCGAGGCGATCGCCCGCAAGGGATTGCGCAAGAGCTTCTATCTGGAAACGCGCGGTGATGTTCTCCTGCGCAACAAGGAGTTGTTCCGGTTCTGGAAGAAGCTTGGCGTCACCTACATCTTTCTCGGCATCGAAGCTCTCGATGAGGACGGACTGAAAAAATTCCGCAAGCGCATTCCGCTCGGCCGCAATTTCGAGGCGCTCGAATTCTCCCGCTCGCTCGGCATCGAAGTCGCAATCAACCTCATTGCCGACCCGGATTGGGACGAGGAGCGCTTCCGCGTGGTGCGCGAGTGGTGCATGGATGTGCCGGAGGTCGTCAACATCAGCATCAACACGCCCTATCCCGGGACTGAGACCTGGCTCACCGAGCAACGCCGTCTGCAAACGCGCGACTATCGCCTGTTCGATATCCAGCATGCGGTGCTGCCGACAAAGCTGCCGCTTGCGGTTTTCTACCGCGAGCTGTTGCACACCCAGCGTGTGCTCTACGGCAAGCATATGAACTGGCGAACGACGCCGCAGCTTGTCAGCTCGGTTCTGGGTCACCTGGCCCACGGCCAGACCAATTTCATTCGCGGCATCCTCAATTACAACAAGGTCTACAAGGCCGAGAAGATGCTGGCCGACCATGCCAGGCCGGTGCACTACGAATTGCCGTTGCCTCCGCCGCGGCAGGCGAATGCGCCGGTGGCGAAGGAGCTCTATATCCATGCACCGCGCGGGCGCGCCGGCCGCGGTATCGATCATGCAACCGAGCGCTTTGTCGAAGCGACTCGCATGGGCGCCGCTTCTTCCTGACCCCGTAGAGCGGATTTGCGGTTGTCGCCGCCGCTCCAACCCGCTCAACCCGAGCTACCATTCTGCCGGGCTTTGTCACTGGTGGTAGGCAAGCCGTTGCGAGCCAGTAGGTTGGGTCGAGCGCTTGCGAGACCCAACACCTTTCCTTGCGATTGCGGATTACGTGGTGTGCCTTGGCCGCTCCTCATCGATGCTCGCCAACCACCGCAGCAAGGATGCTCCAGTGCTGATTGCCAGGATCGCGATGTCGGCCGGCGGCTGCGGCACCTCTTCGGCTCCGGGTTGGTGCCGATAGATGTGAGAAGCTTCCACCCAAGTCTTGAAGCCGTTCACCATTGCTTGTGCTGCTCCTTGCGCTGCCGGATCCGGATACGTCTGCGAGATCAAGGGCGATAGGCGGCGTTCAATTTCGTCAACTGACAATCGGACGTACGGAAAACTCAATTCGAACATCCCTTCCACGGCGGACAACATGGCACGCCAGGCATGCTTGTAATTTGCTGGCTCGGCCCTGAGGTAAGCTAATGCGCTTTCGATGAGTGGCACGATGGTTTGATGGCGCGGCGATTGCAATACGCCGATGGCAGAAACAATGTTCCTGTGAAACTCCTGATCGATCGCCGGATGTACGCCGCCAGCGTCGTCTATTGTGTATGCCAGATTCTCTTCGGCGAAGATTTGTCTTGCCGCGTCACGCCACCACTGCGCCATCTCCTCTCCCGCATGCCAGAACAGATAGCGGTAGATCACGGTAATGGTGTCGAGAAAATCGGGCGTGCGGCACTCGCGAATGAATTCACTCCATTGCGATGAATATTTGCCCTCGCCGGGCAAGGACGCGCCGATTTCCCGGCTGATAAATGGGGCGAGCCGATCGGCGTGGTCGCTGAAGATTCGGTCGCGAAACAATGCGGCAACGCGCTGGCGCACTCTGCCGCTGTCTTGCGCGCGCTCTGGAGGCCGCAGGTACAAAAGGGTGAATCGTTCCCCCGGCATGGTGCTCCCTCCCTTGAGAGCATGCCTTCGCAGGCGGCTTAGGGAA
>CATPCO010000388.1 GCA_955652925.1 uncultured Xanthobacteraceae bacterium
CCGGCAATCATTGCCTCGCGGCCGGCCTCGATGCGCTTTGCGATCGCGATTTCCCCCTCGCGCGACAGGAGCTCGACCGATCCCATCTCGCGCAGGTACATGCGTACGGGGTCATCAGTGCGCTCGGCAGGTTCCTTCGCCTCGGGTTTGACCGGGAGTGCGCGCTGAACCTCGACGAGCTCGCCGCCATCGGGCTCCGCCTCCTCCTCAGGTTCCTCCCGCTCGCCTTCGTCTTCGGTTGTCTCCTCCGTCTCGACCACATTGACGCCCATCTCGCTGAACATCGCGAGGACGTCTTCGATTTGCTCGGAATTGACCTCCTCCGAAGGCAATACCGAGTTGATCTGGTCGTGGGTCACATATCCCCGCTTTTTGGCGGTTCTGATGAGCTTTTTTACGGCCGCGTCGCTTAAATCAAGCAGCGGCAGGGGAGTGTCCGGGCTGTCGGCAACATCCTTTTCCGGGATGTCGTCCTTTTCTTTTTCCTTGGATGCTGCCTTCGCCTTTATCGCCATGCATGTCTCTCCCGAACGCCCTTCCAAATGTCACGCCCAACAAACCGCCCCCTACCCTATGTAGAGAGACTCGACTTCGGCCGCCCTTGCTCGAATGAGCGCCGATTCGCCCTCGCGGAGTGTCAACCCGGCCAATTAAGCCCCGATTAACCCTCCCGCGAGAGGAACACAATTGGTGATGGCCCTTACAACAAGAGTTTCTGTCCCCTATCCATCAGAGTGAGCGCGCCGGGCGCCCCGACGAGGTCCCAAAGCCTTCAATGAGCGCCTCGGTGCCATCGAGTACAGCCTGCCGGGCCTTTACGTCCTGCAACCACGAATAGTTCGCCTCCGTCGGCTCTCGCCCGAACGCGTTTTCGGCTTCCCGGAGTTCCTTAGGTAGCGAATGCCACTGCCGATGCAAGGCAACGAGCTGGTTCCACGTTGTCAGTACGTCCTCGGGTGCGGCTCCCGGTTGTGCTCCCCACACGGAGGCCGTTGTAATCGTCCTCGCAAGACACCCCGAAACTTCGGCCAAGCCTCTGCGAGCAAGCTCGCTTAGCATGCTCTCGGCGTCCGACACACTGCCGTGGGCAAAAATATCAATGATGGCGGCCTTGGCCTTCGCAGCATCGGAATGGCGCAGATCGATGCCGGCGAGCTCTTCCAGGTGATCATGCAGCAGCCAGGGGTGGTTGATCACGGCCTGGAGAATGAGGGCTTCGCGGGGGGGAACGGTGGCACGGTGGCCGCGGTGAATGGGACTAGCCGCGAGCTGCACGCTCGCCACCACATACGGTTCGTCAACGGCAGCCCTGACGTGGGCGGCAGGCGCATATCGGTTGCGAGAAACGCGCGGCGTGCGTGTCCATGGCGCGGCGCCGCGCGGCGACCTGCCCCGACCAAGGGTCGATCGCGTGCTTCGGCGTGCCCCAATCTCAAACATGCGATGCAGCCGCTCCCCGAATTCGCTACGGTAGTATTTCCGCACGGATTCATCGCCAATCGACGCAATCACTTGCGCAAGCCGCGCCTCAAACGCGGCACGTCGCTCAGGCGTGTCAAATGCGCCCGCCGCGGCCTCCCGCATCCACAGGAGCTCCGCGAGCGGACGTGCCGTCTCGATTACGTCCTTGACAGCGTCACGTCCCCCTGCCCGTAGCAGGTCGTCAGGATCCTGGCCCTGGGGCAAGCTCGCGAATTTCAGACTCTTTCCCGGCTTGAGCAAGGGCAGCGCCAGATCGATCGCACGGAACGCGGCCCGGCGCCCGGCCTCATCGCCATCAAAGCAAAGCGTCGGCTCGTCAGCCATTTTCCACAGCAGGACCAGCTGGTCGGTAGTCAGCGCCGTCCCGAGCGGCGCGACCGCGGCCTCATAGCCGGCCTGCACCATGGCAATCACGTCAACATAGCCTTCGACTGCAATCAGAGGCTCACCCTTATGCGCGGCAAGCCGAGCGGCAGCGATGTTGTAGAGGGTTGCGCCTTTATGGAAGAGAGCCGTCTCGGGGGAGTTGAGGTATTTCGCCGGCGCGTCGCTTTCCAACGCTCGCCCGCCGAAGGCCATGACCCGATTGCGCAGGTCGGTAATGGGGAACATTACGCGATCACGGAAGCGATCATAAGGAAGCGGGATGTCCTCCCCGGCCACCAGCAATCCCGCCTGGATCATGTCGTCGTTTGACACCCCCTCCTTGCCGAGATGCTCCTTGAGCGCGAACCGCGCCGGCGGCGCATAGCCGAGGCGAAATCGAAGCTGCGTCGCCGGATCGATGCCGCGGTCGGCCAGATAGCCGCGCGCTTTGGCGCCGGCGCGCGAAGCGAGGGTGGCTTCGAAGAATTTGGCGGCCATTTCGAGCACATCGTTGAGTGTCCTGCGGCGCTCTTCCTGGGCAACTTCTTCGCGGGAGAGTTTTGGCAGCGGCAGACCAGCCTGCTCTGCCAGCTTTTCCACGGCCTCCGGAAAGGACAGACCCTCCGTGAGCATGACAAAATCAAAAATGTTGCCGTTCTTCCCGGCGGAAAAATCAAACCACATGGACTTCTGGTCATTGACGAAAAACGAGGGCGTCTTTTCCTTGTTGAAAGGCGAAAGCCCGCGCCACTCGCTGCCGGATTTCTTGAGCTGTACACGCCGTCCCACGACTTCCGACACCGGGAGCCGGGCGCGCAGCTCGTCCAGGAATTGGGGGGAAAAACGCATGGCTGATTCGCAATGCTAGCGGCGGCGGATGAGGAATATAGGGAGGAAAAGGGTTCTTGGCACATTGCGCGTGCATGCTCCCGATATCCACATGCGGCTCGGCATGGGCCCCATCAGGGCCCTATACGGCTTGCCGTGATGAAACCACCGCGGCTGAGCAAAAAGGCTGGGCCTCAGAGCAGGTGCTCGTAGGCAAAGCCTGACACCAGGCAGAGAGGCAAGACGACGTCCCCATGGTGCAAAGAGCTGCTTCAATCGATCGCGTCGCTTGTATTCCTCGACGCCTTTGTACCGGAGAGCGGCGACAGCATGGCCAGCACGGCCTCTCAGCAAGTGCGCGAGACGATTACCAAACTGTTGCCTTTGGGTGAGATGAGCATCAAACCGATGCCGGCCGTGGTGTTCCGGGTCAACGATAAGGATCGAGCCTGGGTCGATGCAATGTGGACACCGCATCCGCTGGCGACATTCACAACCGCAATCACCTTCACCGGGGCGCGCGACCGCATCGGCAAAAAGACCTACATTCGCGCCAAAAGCTACCCGAGCATACCTTTCGACGGCTGCTGCGAGAAATTCAGAGCGGAACCCGGTTGGCAAGCTTATGAGCTGCCCTGCGGCCATGACGTGATGATTGACATGCCGTAACGGCTTGCAGAGATCCTGATTGAAGTATCATGAGCCTGCAAGCGCCTCTTTGACCACTGGACCGGCCCTGCTGAAATCCATCTTGCCGGCATAGCTTTGCTTGAGGGCAGCCATGACCTTGCCCGTGTCTTTGACGCCGCTTGCACCCAGCCTGTTTATCGTCTCTGCAATGGCTGCTAGCGTCTCAGCCTCGGACAGCTGTTTTGGCAGATATGCGCCGATAATCTCGATCTCGCTGCGCTCCTTGTCCGCGAGCTCTTTGCGACCACCCTTCTCGTAGAGTTCAACCGATTCGCGCCGCTGTTTGATCATCTTCTGCAGAAGATCGAGGACTTCATCCTCTTTCAACGGCGCCCGGCCCCGCATCTCGGCCTCGATTTCCGCATTATTTATCGCAGCATTGATGAGGCGCAGCGTCGATACCCGGCGCTCGTCCCTCGCTTTCATGGCAGTTTTCAATGCGCTGTTGATCTCCTCGCGGAGCACGGCTATCCCCTGGCAATTGCACTGATCGACACTCGATCAAAACCTCGTTCGAGCGACATGTCGCAATCTATGTCTTCGATGCACGACAGACAACCCGAGCCTGCGGATCGCGAGGACGCCTGGGCCGAGCCGACTCCAACGGCCGTCCTGGTGCTTGCCGATGGAACGGTGTTTGAGGGCTTCGGATTCGGCGCGAGTGGCCGTGCGGCAGGGGAGGTGTGCTTCAATACCGCGATGACGGGATATGAGGAAATCCTGACAGACCCGTCCTATGCCGGCCAGATCATTGCCTTCACGTTCCCTCACATCGGCAATGTGGGCACGAACGAGGAGGACATAGAGACTGTGAACATGGCGGCAACGCCGGGCGCCCGCGGGGTCGTTCTCAACGCGCCAATTACGGCGCCGTCGAATTATCGCGCGACGCGTCACCTCAATGATTGGCTAAAGGCGCGGGGAGTGATCGGGCTCGGCGGCCTCGATACGCGGGCGCTGACCACCCGCATTCGCGTTCACGGCATGCCGAACGCAGTAATCGCGCACGAGCCGTCGGGCCGTTTTGATCTCGATGCGCTCAAAAAAGAGGCGCGCGAATGGCCAGGCCTCGTCGGCATGGACCTTGTGCCGATGGTCACGTCAGCCCAGCGTTTCAGCTGGGACCAGACGCCGTGGCAATGGGGCAAGGGCTATGGCCGTCAGGACAATCCGAGATTTCATGTCGTAGCGATCGATTACGGCATTAAGCGCAATATCTTGCGACAGCTTGCAGCCAACAGATGCAAGGTAACAGTTGTGCCTGCGCAGATGTCGGCCGATGACATCATGGCGCTCAAACCGGACGGTGTGTTCCTCTCAAACGGCCCGGGAGATCCGGCCGCGACCGGGGAATATGCCGTGCCTGTAATCCGCACTATCATCGATGCGGCTATTCCCGTCTTCGGCATCTGTCTCGGCCATCAGATGCTGGGGATCGCCGTCGGCGCTCGAACCGTCAAGATGCACCAGGGCCACCATGGCGCCAACCATCCCGTCAAAGACCTGCTCACCGGAAAGGTTGAGATCACTTCCATGAATCACGGTTTCTCTGTCGACCGCGCCACGTTGCCGACAGACGTCATTGAGACGCATGTATCACTGTTTGACGGATCGAATTGCGGATTGGCGCTCAAACACAGGCCCGTATTCTCGGTTCAATATCATCCGGAGGCATCGCCGGGGCCACGCGACAGCCATTATCTGTTCACTCGCTTCGTCGAGATGATGGAAAAATCCCGCCCTTAATGAGCCCTGCGTGACCATCCGGGGGAAGCTCGCTGAACTGCAATGGGCGAGGCGGCGAGGCCTCACTTATGGCCAACGCGGAATGGAATGATGGGCGAATGGATCGCCTTTTGGGATTCCGAGCATTCGATCTACGTCAATGCCCGGCATCGCGACATCCACTACCGCACTATCGCAACCCACGTGTCGAAGCATGTCCCGCAAGACGCGGAGGTCCTCGACTACGGCTGCGGCGAAGCCCTGCACGCCAACCTGATAACGCCCCCTGCGCGGCGTCTCGTGCTATGTGAAGCAGCCCTGAAGGTGCGCGGTGCGCTTGCATCGCGGTTTCACGGCCATGACGCAATTGAAGTAAGGTCGCCAGAGGAGATCGCCGCTTTTGAGCCGGCCACGTTTGACGTGGTGGTGATGCATTCAGTTGCACAATATCTCACGGCCAAAGAAGCTGATGTGCTGCTTGCGCTGTTCCACAGGCTGCTGCGGCGAGAGGGTCTTCTCATCCTGGGCGACATCATCCCGCCGCATGTCTCTGCGGCAACGGACGCCATGGCCCTTCTGAAGTTCGCAGCAACGAACGGATTCTTCGGTGCCGCTCTCATAGGATTGGTGCGCACGGCTGCCTCGGATTACTGGCGCCTGCGCTCGCGCCTGGGTCTCACGCGTTATAGTGAGCGCGCCATGGTCGAAAAGCTCGGCGCGGCGGGCTTCCTGGGCGAGCGCGCCCCCGCAAACATCGGCCACAATCCGGCCCGCATGACGTTTCTCGCGCACCGAAAGTAGGGTTGAAACCGTCGTAACGGGGGTTTCGCGGCGGCTGATTCTGGTCTAAACCGCGCGGGCGCGAGGCTGAGCAGCCCGTTCGCCCTCGGCGCCACCCCCATACCTGAACCCATGCCAAAGCGGACCGATATCGGCTCGATCCTCATCATCGGCGCTGGTCCCATTGTCATCGGGCAGGCCTGCGAGTTCGACTATTCGGGCACCCAGGCTTGCAAGGCCCTCAAAGCCGAGGGTTATCGGATTGTGCTGGTCAATTCGAACCCGGCAACGATCATGACCGATCCCGGCGTTGCAGACGCCACCTATGTCGAGCCAATCACGCCTGAGATCGTTGCTAAAATCATCGAGAAGGAGCGCCCGGACGCGCTGCTCCCGACCATGGGAGGACAGACGGCGCTGAACACGGCATTGTCGCTCAACAAAATGGGCGTGCTCAATCGCTTCAACGTCAAGATGATTGGAGCCACGGCCCACGCCATCGACAAGGCGGAAGACCGCAAGCTGTTTCGCGAGGCGATGCAGCGCCTCGGGCTCGAAACGCCGCGCTCGAAGCAGGTGAAGACGCTAATCCAGGCACTCGAAGTCCTCGACGAAATCGGACTGCCGGCCATCATTCGGCCCTCCTTCACGCTGGGCGGCACCGGCGGCGGCGTTGCTTACAACAAAAGTGAATTCATCGACATCGTCGAACGCGGCATCGATGCCTCTCCGACCAGCGAAGTATTGATCGAGGAATCCGTACTCGGTTGGAAGGAGTTCGAGATGGAGGTGGTGCGCGACCGTAAAGACAATTGCATCATCGTCTGCTCAATCGAAAACCTTGACCCCATGGGTGTGCACACCGGTGACTCGATCACCATTGCACCGGCGCTCACGCTCACGGACAAGGAATATCAGATCATGCGGGATGCCTCCATTGCGGTGCTGCGCGAGATCGGAGTCGAGACCGGGGGCTCGAACGTCCAGTTTGCCGTGAACCCACAGGACGGACGACTTGTCATCATCGAGATGAATCCGCGCGTGTCACGCTCCTCAGCCCTTGCCTCCAAAGCAACCGGATTTCCCATTGCGAAGGTCGCAGCCAAGCTCGCTGTCGGCTACACACTCGACGAGGTGGCAAATGAGATCACGGGCGGAGCGATGCCCGCCTCGTTCGAGCCGACTATCGACTATGTCGTAACGAAAATCCCGCGCTTTGCGTTCGAAAAATTTCCCGGCGCGGAGCCGGTGTTGACCACCTCGATGAAGTCGGTTGGAGAGGCCATGGCCATCGGCCGCACTTTTCAGGAGAGTCTGCAGAAGGCACTGCGTTCGCTCGAGAACGGCTTCACCGGGCTCGACGAGATCGCAATCGAAGGCATCGGGCACGGAGACGACAAGAACGCGGTGCGCGCGGCGCTCGGCACGCCGACCCCGGAACGGTTGCTCAAAGTGGCACAGGCCATGCGGCTTGGTTTTTCCGATCAGGACATTCACAGCTCGTGCAAAATCGACCCCTGGTTTCTGGCCCAGGTCCGCGAACTCGTCGAGGCGGAGGCGCAGATACGCGGCAAGGGATTGCCGGGGAGCGCGGGAGCATTGAGGCGCCTCAAGGGCATGGGCTTTTCCGACGCGCGTCTTGGCAAGCTCGCAGGGCTTTCTGAGGACGCCGTCAGGGAGCGGCGCCACGCGCTTGGCGTGCGCCCCGTGTTCAAGCGGATCGATACCTGCGCGGCCGAGTTCGCGTCACCGACAGCCTACATGTACTCCACCTATGCGCCGGCCTTCGGTGCCGTACCCGCTTGTGAAGCCGCCCCCTCCGATCGCAAGAAGGTTGTGATCCTGGGCGGGGGACCTAACCGGATCGGACAAGGAATCGAGTTCGACTATTGCTGCTGCCATGCATCCTTTGCGCTCAGGGACGGCGGTTATGAGACCATCATGATCAACTGCAATCCCGAAACGGTCTCGACCGACTACGACACCTCCGATCGACTCTATTTCGAGCCGCTTACGGCCGAGGACGCCTTCGAGATCATCGACGTAGAGCGCTCGCGCGGACATTTGCATGGGGTGATCGTCCAGTTCGGCGGCCAGACGCCGCTCAAACTCGCGTATCCGCTGGAGAAGGCCAAAGTACCGATCCTCGGCACCTCTCCCGAAGCAATCGACCTTGCCGAAGATCGCGACCGGTTCAAACAATTGCTGGACAGGCTCAATCTGCGCCAGCCCATGAACGGCATTGCACGCAGTCCGGAGGAAGCGCGCTCAATCGCGGAGGCGGTTGGATACCCGGTGGTGATACGGCCATCCTATGTCCTCGGCGGGCGAGCCATGGAAATTGTACTCGACGCCGCTCAGCTCGGCCGCTACATCGCGCGGCTCGCGGGCGTTCTTGATCGGCCATCGGACCTGGTGGTCTCGGAAAAGCGACCGCTTCTCATCGACCGCTATCTCTCTGATGCCATTGAAGTCGATGTCGATTGTTTGGCGGATCGCAAGGACACTCTGGTCGTCGGCATCATGGAGCACATCGAGGAGGCCGGCATCCATTCCGGCGACAGTGCGTGCTCGCTCCCGCCGCATTCGCTGTCGAGCGATACTCTCGCTGAGCTCGAGCGCCAGACTCGCGCACTGGCGCTTGCGCTGGAAGTCGGGGGCTTGATGAATGTGCAGTACGCGATCAAGAACGGCGATATATATGTGCTTGAAGTCAATCCGCGAGCGTCCCGCACGGTCCCGTTCGTCGCAAAGGTGATCGGAGTTCCGGTCGCGAGTATCGCAGCCAGAATCATGGCCGGTGAGACGCTCGCCGAGCTTGAACTCAAACCTGCGCGGATCGACCACATCGCAGTCAAGGAAGCAGTCTTTCCCTTCGCGCGCTTTCCGGGAGTCGATACGGTGCTGGGGCCGGAGATGAAGTCGACCGGCGAGGTCATGGGCATCGACCAGACGTTCGCGGTCGCCTTCGCCAAGAGCCAGATTGGGGGCGGCTCCCGGCTGCCCAGACAGGGAACAATTTTCGTATCCGTCAAGGATAGCGATAAGCCCCGAGTCATGGAGGCGGTCCGCATTCTGGTCGAACTCGGATTTCGCGTTATCGCGACCTCGGGTACCCAGCGCTATTTCGCCGAGAGGGGCATTCCGGCCAGCAAAATCAACAAGGTCCTGGAGGGCCGGCCTCACATCGTTGACGCCATCAAAAATGGCGAAGTTCAGCTCGTCTTCAACACCACCGAAGGCGCCACGGCGCTTGCCGACAGCCGCTCGCTGCGCAGGGCGGCCCTCTTGCATAAAGTACCATACTACACCACTCTCTCTGGGGCCGTAGCCGCTGCGCAGGGAATCAAGGCCTATCTCGGGGGGGACCTCGAGGTGCGCGCGCTGCAGAGCTATTTCAGCGGCAAGGGCTGATTCCCGCGCGCTGAGGAGGCTCAGACGGCACGGGATTGGACAGAGTTCAGGGTCGCGTGGCCGGATTCGGTTCGGCCCGCGATCAGCATTATTGTCTCTTTGCTATCGGAGGTTTGAAGAACAATGGAAAAGATCCCGATGACAGCGGAGGGCTACTCTACGCTCGAGAATGAACTCAAGCATCGACAGCAGGTCGAGCGTCCCCGGATCATCCAGCTGATTACGGATGCGCGCACGCACGGCGATCTGTCCGAGAATGCCGAGTACCATGCCGCCAAGGAGTCGCAATCCCACAACGAGGGCCGCATCGCCGAGCTTGAGGACAAGCTGGCGCGCGCCGAGGTGATCGATGTGTCCAAGTTGTCCGGCGAGACGATCAAATTCGGCGCGACCGTAACCCTCGTCGACGAGGACACGGCCAAGAAGCAGGTCTGGCAGCTGGTGGGCGAGCCGGAAGCCGATGCAAAGAAGGGCAAAATTTCCATTACCTCCCCGCTTGCCCGCGCTCTTATCGGCAAGTCCAAGGGCACGAGCGTCGAGGTAGTCACGCCCAGTGGCGCCAAGGCTTACGAAATCAAAAAAGTCGAGTGGCGCTAGGGTGACGGCGGCTGCTGCGGGCCGCCCAACAGATTGGCCTTAGCCAGCGTTGTTGACCGATCCCCAGCTTTACGGCTTCGGCCCCTGCCCCAGCATTCGTGGCTTGGGGGCAAATCGATCTGCGTATCTTGCATAGCTCGGCGGAACCCATAAATTGACGGGGTCGGTTGGCGGCTCAAGGGCCGCCCTAAACGTCTCAAACGGGGGCTTTTTTCGCTGGCCATGAGCAACCATGCCAAGGTCGTCATCATCGGTTCCGGTCCGGCGGGTTATACGGCCGCCGTTTACGCCGCCCGTGCCATGCTCCAGCCCGTCCTCATCCAGGGCATCCAGCCCGGCGGTCAGCTCACGATTACAACTGATGTGGAGAACTATCCCGGATTTGCCGAAGTGATCCAAGGACCCTGGCTGATGGAGCAGATGCAGATGCAGGCCGAGCATGTCGGCACGACGCTTGTGCCGGATCATGCGAGTAGGGTCGATCTCTCGCGGCGGCCGTTCCCGATCGAATGTGACTCGGGGGCGCGCTTTCTGGCCGATACGATCATCATCGCGACCGGGGCGCAGGCACGCTGGCTTGAATTACCCTCGGAGCAGAAATTCAAAGGGTATGGCGTCTCTGCCTGCGCGACCTGCGACGGTTTCTTTTACCGCGGCAAGAATGTGCTGGTGATCGGCGGCGGCAATACAGCCGTCGAGGAGGCTCTGTTCCTCACCAATTTTGCCAACAGCGTGACCGTTGTGCACCGCCGTGACCGCTTTCGCGCGGAGAAGATTCTGCAGGATCGGCTCTTCCGAAACCCGAAGATCACAGTGGTCTGGGATAGCGTACTCGATCAGGTGGTCGGCGAAGAAAGCCCGCTCAAGGTAACGGGGGCCGTCCTTCGTAATGTCAAAACCGGCGCGATCAGCAATCGGACGATCGATGGCGTGTTCGTGGCCATCGGCCACACCCCGGCTTCTCAGTTGTTCACCGGACAATTGGAAATGAAGCCCTCCGGCTATATCAAGACCGCCCCTTCGACAGCGACCTCGGTCGCCGGTGTGTTTGCCGCCGGTGACGTGACGGACGACGTCTACCGCCAGGCGGTGACCGCCGCCGGACAGGGCTGCATGGCCGCACTCGAAGCCGAGCGCTACCTTGCAGCGCACGGCGAAGCAGAGCCCGCAATCGCGGCGGAATGACGGTTCGACGAAAGTGCCTATGAGCATGGACTGGGACAAGCTTAAGGTTTTCCACGCCGCGGCCGAGGCCGGCAGCTTCACCCATGCCGGCGAGCAATTGGGATTGTCGCAATCGGCGGTGTCGCGGCAGGTCTCGGCGCTCGAGCAGGAGCTCGGGGTTTCGCTGTTCCATCGCCACGCGCGCGGACTCATTCTCACCGAGCAGGGCGAGCTTCTTCATCACACCGCGCATGACGTGTTCATGCAGCTCGAAGCTGCGCGCGCGAAACTCACCGACAGCCGCGAGCGGCCAAACGGTGACCTGCGCGTGACGACAACCCCGGGGATCGGCGTGCATTGGCTCACCCCGCGCCTCGGTGAGTTCGTCGAGCTCTATCCGGACATCCATCTGACCTTGATCACGACCGACGAGGAGCTCGATCTCGCCATGCGCGCGGCCGATGTCGCCATTCGCCTGCGCCAGCCCACGCAGCCCGACCTGATCCAGCGCAAGCTGTTCTCGGTGCGCTTTCATGCCTATGCATCACCGGAATACATCAAGCGCTTCGGCACCCCACGCACGCTGGATGATCTCGACAACCACCGGGTGCTGCTGCTCGGGGGGACG
>CATPCO010000389.1 GCA_955652925.1 uncultured Xanthobacteraceae bacterium
CGATCTGCTTTGCACGCCCCTCGATCGGAAGCATGTTCACGAGGTAGAGCACCAGAATGATAACCACGAAGGTGATGAGGACGCCGATAAGAGCATTCATTCCGGTTCTCCTTGCAGGAAATAGTCGTAGACGATTTGTCCTGTATGCAATGGCTTGGGGTATTTCTACACGAGCCAAAGCGGATGAACAGTGCAGTGCGTCTATTCATCACCATTCTTTCCGCGGTCCATCTTGCGCGAGGCGGTGAAGACCGGCGCGCGTTTGGCGAAAAAGGCCTTGATGCCCTCCTCGATGTCCGCCCCGGTGAAGACCCGATGGCTGTCGGCGAGCGTGCGGTCGATCGCCTGCAGGGTCGTCTGATTGAATGAATCGCGCACGCCCGCGCGAATGAGGCTCAGCGCCAGCGCCGGACGCGTGGCGAGCGTCTGCGCGAAAGCGAGCGCGGCGGAGAAGGCTTGACCGGCAGGAGCAACGCGGTTGACCAGTCCGATGCGATGCGCCTCGCCCGCGTCAATGAGGTCACCAGTGTAAAGAAGCTCGTAGGCCCTTGCCGGACCCACGAGACGGGGAAGCCGGAAGATGCCGCCGCTGCCCGGGAAAATGCCGAGTTTCACCTCGGGAAAACCAATGCGCGTCGTCTCGTCCATGATGCGGATATCGCAGGCGAGCGCAATCTCGGCTCCGCCGCCCAGCGCCACACCATTCAATGCCGCGATCACGGGCATGGGCAGTCGCTCAAGCGCAGCAAAGGCTTCGTTTTCGCGCGCAAGCTTCGACCCAACGACGTCGTGGCGGACATGGGCGAATTCGCCGATGTCGGAGCCGGCGCAGAACGCCTTCTCTCCCGCGCCCACCACCACGACGGCGCGCACTTTCTCGTCGCCTGCAATGTCGCGGCAGGTCGAGATGAGCTTATCCAGGGTGGCGAGGGTGGTGAGATTGAGCGGCGGATTGTCAAGGGTGAGCACGGCCACGCCGTGAGCCTGCAAGCGGTAATCAATGAAGGAGCACGCGGCCATCAGCACAATCCTCTCGAACCTGCGATTTCCCTTCAATCAGGATCGATGCAGCGTGACTTTGTCAGCCACCATTCGCGCCGGCACGTGTGTGGCAGCCGCAGCCGTAGAATTGGGCAAGCGCGGCTTGATGGCGGCGTCGCAGCTCGCTGCTCGCTTGCGCAGGCGGCCACGCTGCTTGCGCTTGTGCCATGAGCTCCGCTTCAAGCGCGGCAAGGTCGACCGACCGCACGACCCCGTCTTCGACAATCGTGCGCCCGGCAACCACCAATTTGCGCAAATACTCCTTTCGCCCGCGTGCGAGGATGACGTCGAGCTCGTTGGCGGCTCCATCCAATACATCGGCGGCCATCGCCCGATATGCGAGCAACATGATGTCGCCCGCCATGCCGGGCTCGACGGCTCCGCCGATGGCTGGAGTGATGGTACGTCGTGCGTTGACAAAGGCAGCATCGCATAACTCTGTGCGGCTGATGGCGCTCTGCAATTCGGTTCCCTGCTGACTGTACCAAAGCAATCGCAATTCCCGCAGCCCGTCCTCGTCATCGTCAAAAGCCATGCCATCAAGCCCCATGGCCCAGACAAGCCCCTTGGACTTGAACAACCCGACCGGCGCTGCTCCGGAGCCGAGCCGGAGGTTGGAGCTGGTGTTGACGGAGACCGTAACGCCACGAACGGCCAACAGCTCGCATTCTTCGGGCCGCAGCCACACGCCATGCGCCACGGTGAGGCGATCCGACAAGAGCCCGATCGCATCGAGGCGGCGAAGCAGCCCTTCAGGATATTGTGCGTCGGCCCATTCGCGCTGTCTGCGGGTCTCGAACAGGTGCATGTGGATGCGCCGGCCGGTGCGCGCCGAGGCCACGGCGATCTTTGCCAGCAGCTCTTCGCTGCACCATTGCGGCCCCACCGGCCCATATTGCACATGGAAAAGCGGATGCTCGAAACCGGCAATGGCATCGATCCAAGCCAGTTGCTCGGCGATAGGCACGCGGACAATCCGCTCGGCAAGTTGGCGAAAATTCTCCGGACCAATCGCCGCGGCCAGCGGCTTGGGGTCCCCGTACGCGAGGTCGTTGCGGTCCCGAAGAGGCACGGCAAATGCCACGCGAATGCCCACGTCACGGGCAGCGCGGGCCACGGCTTGGGCCTCGTCGACCATCTGCATCATGCGTTGCGGATTGTGACAATGGTTCATCGCCGCGACTCCGCTACGCGCATTGCGGGCGAAGGCGACCGCGGCACGAAGATAGGGATCAACACGCGGTTCCTGTCCGAGCAGCGGAAGCCACAGTTCGAGGGGCTGGTCGACGGCACCAATCGCGAGGGTCCGCAGACCGCGGCCGTGGTCATGGGCGTCAATGAGCGCCGGCATCATGAGGAACCCGTCATCGGCGCCCCTCATCGGCGTCACCGCAGAAATGCAGCCGTCCTCGATCGTTACGATCGATGACCCAAGCGCAGGCCTGCGGCCTGGATGGGAGAGAATTCGACCAGCCGATAATCGCAGTGATGCAGCGCTCATGGCTTTCGATTTTCCTCTGCGCGCGGGCGCCGCACGGCTTCCCGATGATCGACTGACCGGCGACTGCGATCAGCCGTAATTCAACTTCGCGGACCGTGGCGAGACTAAACCCAGCGCAACATCCCGATGCAACAGCTCGGGCACTCGCTTGCGCGGATCCCCATAGCCGCCGCCTCCCGGCGTCTCCAGGATCAGGCGACGCTTGGGCGGTATCGTTTGCAGTCCCTTGCCCTGCAATTCCTGGCCGTCATCAAGGTAGACCCTGCCGCGCGCGCCGGGGTGCCCATCCGCGCGACCCTGCGCGGCGTGCTCAACGCGTTCGAACATCGCAAGCAGATCGAAAGGGGCAGGATGACGGGCACCGATCTCGATCTTGACGCCCAGGCCGCCGCGGTACTCGCCGGCGCCTCCCGAATCGGAAAGCAGCTCTTTCTTCCAGATGATGACTGGCGCGCCGTATTCGACGACTTCGACAGGCATCGCCCGAACACCGCTTGGAAACGCGGTCGCTGACAAGCCGTCCAGCCGTGGTCGAGCTCCTGAGCCGCCAGTGTTGAAAAACACCGTGTCGAAGGTCGGCGCTGCCATGGCGGCCTGATCGGGCCCGCGTCGAAGCTGCACCGTCCAATTGCAGCTGGCGCCTTCGGCCGGAACGCGAGCCGGCAAAGCCTGATCGAGACAGCCGAAAACGAGGTCCGGCAGCATCAGCCCCACGACATGGCGCGCAGATACCGGCCACGGCCGCTGGGCATTGAGAATGCTGCCGGCGGGTGCGATGGCGTGAAACGGCGCGAGCGAGCCCGCGTTGTTCGGTACGTCGGGAGCGATGATGCACTTGAGCGCGAAGGCGGTGTAGGCGAGACAGTAGTTTGCGACCACGTTGATGCCGAACGGACTCGCCTCGGAGGATCCATCAAAATTCGCGGTGATTTCCGCGTCGCCGATCGTCAATGCCGCCGACAGCGTAATCGGCTTGTCATATCCATCCAGCACGATTGCATGACGCCATGTGCCCTTCGGCAGCTCGCCGATCGCGGTCTCCACCACTCGGCGTGAGCGATTGATGATGGTCTCACTGACCGTGTCGAGACCTTCCAGCTCGAACTCGTCGAGCATTGCGACGAGCGCCCGCGCCGCCGTTTCGTGGGTGGTGATGTAGGAAATGATATCGCCGCGCACTTCGAGCGGCGTACGCACGTTCTGGCACACAATATTCAAGAGATCGTCGTTCAAGTCTCCGGCCTTGACCAGCTTCATTGGCGGGATTTGCAGACCTTCCTCATAGATCGAGCGGCCATCCGGACCCTGTCCGAGCCCACCCACATCGACTTGATGGCAGCAAGAACCGAGGAGAGCGACTGGCCGGCCATCGCGAAAAACCGGCGCGACGACCGTCAAATCGTGCAGGTGACCGGAGGCGAGCCAGGGATCGTTGGTGACGTATTGGTCACCTTGCGCCATCGCAGAAAGAGGAAAGCGCGCCAGAAGATGCTTCACTGCCTCCGCCATGGTGTTGACATGGCCGGGTGTCCCGGTGACCGCCTGCGCCAGCATGCGCCCTTGCAGGTCGAACAAGCCGGTGCACAGGTCGCCTGCTTCGCGGACCGTCGAGGAAAAGGCGGTGCGCATCAGCGTCTGTGCCGACTCCTCGACAAGAGCGAGCAGCCGGTTCCAGATCACCTGTGACCGCACTTCAGTACGGCTGTCGCTCTCTCCGCCGATTTGCGCAGAACTCATGCGACAGCCCGACGAGTGATGACAATGGATGCGTCGCCCGCAATGACGACATCGTACCCTTCCCCAATCACCGTCGACGTCGATTCCTCGGCGATGATGGCCGGTCCCGCCAAGCTAGTGCCGGGCGGCAATTTCGAACGGCTGTAAAGCGGCGCTTTAATGCACCGCGCTGCGGCGACGTCGAAGATTTCGCGCCAGCCCGATGGCGTTGCCGCGGATCGTTCCGCCATGGCCGGCAGTGCCGGCGCTCCTTGCGCTTCGGTCCCGACTGTGACCGTCCAGGTCAAGATTTCGATATCGACGCCGTCGATCAGTCGCCCATACTGCTTGCGGTACGAATCCTCGAAAGCCGCACGCAACCCGGCGCCATCCGCTTGCGTCAAGGCACGCACGGGCAATGCGATCGGAATTTCATAGCCCTGCCCGACGTAGCGCCCAAAGGCCGTGCGCCGCTCGGTCAAGGACTTGCCTTCGGCGCCCGCCGCAACGACGGCGCGCGCTTCCTCGGCCATGGATGAAAGCAACGCATTGATTTGCTCGAGGCGAAAGCCTTTCAGCCTGACATACATACTGCGCGCCACCTCGTAAGAGATTGGCGCCAGCAGAAAGCCGAGCGCCGACCCCACGCCGGCGCCAGGGGGTATGATGACTCGGCTTATGCCAAGCTTATCGGCGAGCCGCCCAACATGCAGCGGAGCGGCACCGCCGAATGCGATCAGGGTACGCTCCGAAACCGACTTTCCATTCTCGACCGCGTGGACGCGCGCCGCATTCGCCATCGCCTCATCGACCATTTCGACGATCGCATAGGCAAGACCTTGCACGTCCTTGCCGAACACATCGTTCGAGCCGCGGCCGGCCATGGCAGCGCGTGCCAACCGCGGTTGGAGCGGCATACGTCCACCGGCAAAAAGCTGCGGATCGATTCGGCCGAGAACCACGTCCGCGTCGGTCACGGTAGGCTCCGATCCGCCCCGCCCGTAACAGGCGGGCCCCGGCGTCGATCCCGCGCTCTGTGGCCCGACTGAGATGCGGCCCAGCCGATCGAAACGGGCGATGGAGCCGCCACCCGCTCCGATCTCGACCATCTCGATGACGGGGATGCGCAGCGGAATGCCGCTACCTTTTTGAAAGCGAGATGAACGGCTCACCTCGAA
>CATPCO010000390.1 GCA_955652925.1 uncultured Xanthobacteraceae bacterium
GTTTCTGGCTGGTTAGCTCCGCCAGTTGAGAAAGTCGGGTTAGACCGTCAGACCAGAGTCTCTGGTCGGCAATTTCTATCAATTCGAGCCAGTGGCACGGAAATTCTCGTCTCCTTGAGTTGACGCCGATCGCTGGCGCGCTCTGGGCGACCCGCCGGGACTATTGGATGGGCGAGGCGAGTCTGATTAGCCGCAGTCTGTTGAGCGAGGAGCACCAGACTTAACCTTTGAGTGCGGTGTTCGGAATTTTGTAACCCTGCGCGAGCTCATCTCGACGTGGGGATCGATGCGCCAGACCCCCCTTCTCTTATCAGGCGAAAGCCGAACATGCTGTTACGGTTGTCTGGAGCACCATCGGTTCGGCGCGCGGCACGCACGGCACGCTTGCTGCCATTCCAGGACCCGCCGCGAATGCCATAGTCAGGACAATCCGCAACCAAAACTGCAGTCCCGTCGCCAGGGGCATCTTTGTAAGTATTGATGTAACAGTCGGCGACCCATTCGGAGACATTGCCGAGAATGTCGTAGAGGTGCCAGGGATTCTGCTTGAAACTTCCAATCGGCGCGGTTCGCGGGTAACCATCATCGCAATCAGCAACATCGGCCGTCGGATCGTATTCCCTCTTGAAGGTTTGGTCCGGAATGTTCTCGTAGACACAGCCATCATTGGGGTTATCGCCCCAGTATCGCGATGTCGTCGTGCCCGCCCTTGCCGCATATTCCCATTCCGCCTCGCTCGGCAGGCGATATCGGTACCTCCCAAATAGCTGCATAAGCCAAATGAATTGCTGCACATCATTCCAGCTCACACTGTCCACGGGCAAGCTCGCGCCTTTGAATCGCGACGGAGCCGGATTGTGGGGAAAGATCATCACGCGCGCCCACTGATCCTGGGTGACCTCATATGCACCTAGCTCAAAACTTTTGAGGCACACTCGGTGCTGCGGTAGCTCATCTGCATAACGCTCTTTGTCATCGACTGCGCTTCCCATCTCGAAGCAACCGGATGGGACTACGACGAACGCCATGACGGCTTCCACGTCCTGCACGCCTCGCCAAACCATCAACGTCCAGGCGATGCAGGCGACTATCATCAGCGCAATTAACACTCCTGGGATAGTGGCGGCGAGGCGAAGCCGCCGGTTGCTGGCAACCCGTTGCGAAGCGAGCACAAACTGCCTGACCTCTTGCGGCAATTCGGTGCCCCAGCGACTGACAAGCGCACGCGCTTCCGCGAGCGGCAAGCCAGGGCCGCGAACTCGCCCCGCCTTGTCGCGAGGTGAAGCCATCCGCCAGCGTTCTGCTTCTTGCTCCAGACGATCACGCAATTCCAGGTCCCGGGCATCCATCGCGATCTGATCGCGTGCTCGCGGCCAATTTGTCAGCAGAGCCTCATGCGCCAACCGCAGCCGCGGCTCGCCACCCTCCGCGTCCGCGATCAGCAGCCGCGCTGCGGGCTCAAGAAAGGCATCGACCAGCTGCCGCCGTGGGGAGCCGCGAGGGAATGCCGATAGCTGGGCGGGCCGTGACGCGGCGGTGATTCCTTTTACCGTTACCAGCGCGCGCAAGACGGCAATCAGTTCATCGTGGACCCGCTCCGGCTGGGCAAGAAAAACTTCCTCGGCTCGTTGTCCGATTGCCCCTTCCAATCGGCCTAACGCCTCGTAGGCAGTAAACGTAAGCACACCGCCTTCGCGCCGCCGACGCCATAGTTGATCAAGCAGAAAGGAGAGCAGAGGCAAGGCACCTTTTTGTGTGGACGCCGCCTGCCGGATGTATTCGTCGAGTCCGATTCCACGCGGATCCACTTCAAATCGCAGGCCCGCTTCCAACGCGGGTTGACGAATGATTTGTCCGATTTCCGCATCGTCCGGCGGCAGCACAAGGTAGCGAGCTTCCGCCGATAGCGAGGCCAGGCGTGGCTCTTTTTCAAGCTGGTCGAAGAAGTCGCTGCGCATGGTGCCAACAACCCAAACCAACCCTGAGCGCGCCAATGCGTCGAGCGCAGTAACAAACAACTCTCGAGCGCCCGCTGTGATGGTTTCAATCGTGAACAGCTCTTCTAGCTGATCGACTACGAGGGCCAGGCGCGCCTGAGCGCTCCCCGTCAGACCGAAGGCATCACCGGCGCTGGCTAACCCTTGCCGAATCGGAAGGACGGCCTGGGCAGGTGCGTCGCGCAGCATGGTCACAAGAGACGCCGGCGAATATTGCAGAGACGTCAACTCGGGGAGCCCGGACAATATTGCCGACGCCAGAGCAGTAATCGGGTCATTTTCGGCATCGGTCGGTCGCATCAGCGCGCGGCGTACGAGTGCGACTTGGCCAATCATGCCGGGCAACATCAAGTCCGGCAGCAGTCCAGCTTTCACTAAGGATGATTTGCCGGAACCGCTCGCCCCCAAGACCAGCACAAAAGCGCAGTTTTGGGCAGCGCGACGTGCTAGGAGCTCCCGCAGATCGTTGCGAGCGCGCGTGCGTCCGAAGAATACAGAGGCGTGCTCGAACTCAAACGATAGCAACCCCCGAAACGGGGCATCGTGCCAGCGGATGGTCGTTGCTGGATCCAACGCGTTGGCACGGCGCTCCAACAAGGCGCGCAGATGCCCGTACAGTTGATCCTCGAACTGTGCCGTTCGCTCAAAGCTGTGCAGCGCGGCCGTAAAGCCCCCGGTAGGCCCGCTTTTGAACCAGCGCACGATAAATTCTTCGAGTTGATCGAGCTGATCAAGCTGCTCCTGCACGGCGGCGCGATTACCGAGGCCAATGCTCGGCTCCGCCGTCTTGCGGTAGACCAACAGTTCGGGCACGCCGGTTTTCCGCGCGGCAGCGAGCGCTTCCTCGAATTCCCATTCGGTGCCGGTGGCCGGGCCGCCGGAAATAGCGCCACGGAAGCGATCCTCCGGCAGCAGCACCCCCAGGCGTGACCACAAGATCACCACGACAACGTCCATTTCCCGCGGTTGCGGAATCCTTTCCTGAAAATGATGGCTCGCGACCAATGGCTCGCGCTCCCACAAGATGGCCTGAACTTGCAGGTGATTGGCGAATTCACGAGCCAATCGGGCAATGATTTGTTCAGCCTTCAATCGCTCGGGGCGCACATCCGCAGGCGAAGAGATGAATATACGGGTCGTGCGCGGAGCAGGCATCGGTGGACCAGTCTTGGGAATGTCGTTTTAATTAAAGTAGCATAGCGTCGAATAACATAGAGAGGTCGCGCGCGCCGCAACGGAAGGTGAGTTGAAGCGGCGTTCGGCAACCTCTACGGGATGATGCGCTCTGCCCCATCCAATAGGCTAAAGCCTCGGTTTCGCTCATGTCGGGATCGAGCGCATATGTAGCGGCTTCACGAATGATCGGGAGGATAATCGCAGCGACAGCCGGGGCATCACTCGCTTTGGCTTCTCTGACATGCCTACGCGCATTCCGGGCTCTTATCGGTCACCCCACGCTTGTTGCGGACGCGTTCTTACGCCAAGTGGCTGGCGGGGCTCCGAAGCTGCGCTTGAACGCCCGATTGAAGGCTGTCCCCGACTCGTAACCCACTTGCTCGGCTATGCGCGCAAGCGGCATTTCGGTGTTGCGCAGGTGATGAGCTGCCAACTGAAGCCGCCAGCGCGCCCGAGGTCGTCGACGGTCCATTGTTGGGTCACGCGCCCGTGCAGTAGCGACAAAGCCCGTGAGACGAACGGATCCTTTAGGCCTGCGAGCCATCCTGTTTGTTCGTCCGGGAGTCCCTCGACATAGCGTCGCAGCGCTTCGACAAACAGCAGTTCGGAAAGCTTTGCAAGCACCGCCTCGGAGCCAGCACGGCGGGCCGCGATTTCGTCGGCGGCGAACTCAAGCGAGCTCTTCATCCAGGCGGCTGCGCTCCTCTTGCGAGCGTCGAAGCGCACGATTGGCGGCAACGCACTGGTAAATGGATTACCGTTTGTTCGGTCGCAGCCGAGAAAACCGCACACGACGCGCACCTTCTCGCCGCCTCCGCCATGCCGGATGACCGCCAACCCCCCATCAGGCGGGACGCGCACAACCTCATTCGATGGCACCGGCGACAGATCCAGGTGGCTTCCCAGCAGGTGCCGGTCGTTGTGCGGCAAGATCAGCACCTCGCCAGCTTCTATCTCGACGGGCTCCCGATTAGGAATCTGCGCCCGCAAGTGACCCTCGACCACGTAGTGATAAAGCACGAGATGCTCGGCACCTTCATATCGAGGCCCACGGTCTCACCCTGGAATGGATCCTCGATACTCACCCGCACGCAGATCATTTTTCCGCCGCCGGTTACTTGAAGGATATGACCGGTGCGTCCACCGGCATCGGCGACCGTGTGACCGAGTTGCAGAGGCTATGGAAGAAAATTTATAATTTGCCGGACACGGTCCCTACGGACGGGTCGCAGTGGGATCATTTGTTTGCTGATGGAGAAGGCTTCACAATTGGCGAGATGGAGGCATCGGTATTGCTGTCCCCTGGTCATACCCTCTCTTCTGTCACCTATGTCATCGGGAACGCGGCCTTCGTTCATGATACGGTTTTCATGCCCGATTCGGGGACGGCGCGAGCCGATTTTCCGGGAGGTGATGCTCGGCAGCTCTGGCGCAGCATTCAGTGCATTCTGCAGCTGCCGAGCGAGACCCGCCTTTTCACCGGGCATGACTATCGTCCAAACGGTCGGACGGCTTGTTGGGAGAGCACCGTCGCTCTCCAGAAGGCGAACAATCTACATTTGAAGAACAGCGACGAGGCCAAGTTCGTCAAATTCCGCTCAGAGCGAGATCGAAGCCTACCCATGCCGGTTCTGATCCTGCCGGCCCTGCAGGTAAACTTGGCGGGCGGTCGTCTGCCAGCGCCAGAAACTGATGGTCGCCGTTATCTGAAGATCCCGCTCAACGCTTTCCCTCACGCATCGTGGGGTAACTTAGAGTTGCGCGCGATCACCGCGCGATATCGAAACCGACGGTGACCTGCACCCTCAGCGTATCCTCGCCGCTCGCGATCGGCACCGGCGCCGCCGCTGCGCGCGCCATCATTGGCACCGGTGGTCCGTTGCCGGTGTCTTCGGTGATCCATTCGATCCGGCCGAGCCGCACGCCCGACGCTTTCGCATAGACCTCCGCCTTGCGCCGCGCGTCGGCGATTGCGGCTTCGCGTGCCTGATCGAGTGCCCTCGATGCATCCGAGACCAAGAAAGATACATTACCTACCTCAGTCGCGCCGGCCGCCACGACGCGATCGAGCACATCGCCGACCTTGCCGATCTCGCGAATGGTCACGTTCACCTGGTTAGAGACGCTGTAGCCCGAGAGCTTCGGCTCCGTGCTCGGCTCCTGGGGAGCATACACGGGCTGGATTGAGAAGCGCGCGGTCTGGATATCCTTCTCCGCGATACCAGCGTCTTTGAGCGCGGCAATGATGGCGACCATCAGCTTAGAGCTAGCATCAACCCCTTCTTTCACCGTTTTCGTGCGGGTGGTCACACCACTCCTGATCTGCGCGTAATTTGGCTTCACGCTGACACTGCCTTCGCCCGTCACCACAATGCGCGCCTCGGGCGCCTGTTGCGGCTGCTGCGCGTAGGCCTCAATTCCCGAGAAAAGGAGCGTCGTGGCCACCGCCATCAAACGAGGCACCTGCCGCGCAAGCCGACGCGCGATTGTTGAAGCGAATTGGACCTTATGCATCGTGGCCTCCAAACTCCTTGTGCGACGCGATACAATGCCGCAAACAGGGCTTCGGTGCGGCGCCCTCGTGCCTCAATCTGGTTTCCGCAGATATCATTCGGCTTTGGGTTGAGAGCAGCGAAACGATCATTTCGTAGTCTGGCGTCGCACAGCATAAGGGAAAGCAAGTGAAATACTTGATTCAAGCCCTAACCGTCTTGTTCCTGTTACTTTGTCCGTTGCACGCTTTTGCAGGTCCAGCCGAGGACGCAAGCGCTATCATAGATCGTTGGGCTGGCGCCATCACGGCGAATGATGTTGAGGCAGTCCTGAAACTCTATACCCCAAATGCGCTGTTGCACGGCACATCCAGCCCGAAGCTTTACGCGGGTACTCAATCCATTCGGGAATATTTCAACACCGCTTCGGAATCCGGCAAGAAGGTCACCATTTCTGAGCGTCACATGGTTGTCCTGGCCGATACAGCCGTGATAGGCGTCGGCTTTTATGAATTTGACCTAGTCCAACAGGGAATGCGAGTACCGAGGCCAGCGCGTTTTACCTTTGTGATGGTAAAGCGCGGCAACGATTGGCTTATCGCTCATCACCACTCCTCTGTATTTCCCCCAGCACCATTGCAGTAGACGTGGGTTGCAATCGCTTGCTCGATCACCCGATCCGCAAATTGAAGAAGATGCATAGGCACGTCATTATCCTTGCTCGCGGTACGCTATGAAATCGATATAGAGTCTACCAAATTGGAGAGGGGAGGGATTCATCTTCACACTCGTAATCGTCATCACGCTGCTCGCCGTGACTGGCGCTACTCAGGCCGCTGAGATCAACGCATTCATCTCGACCGCGCTCAAGACGGTGACGGACGAATTGCTACCGCCCTTCGAACGCGCGAACGGTCACACTATTCGCGCCACCTATGCCCCTTCCGGTGCGTTGATCCCCCGCTTCGATGGCGGTGAACCCGTTGACATCTTCCTAACCGATAGCGCAGCGATCGATACTCTCATCAAGCACGGCAAGGTTGTGGCTCCCCGGGTCGATCTCGCTCGCACCGGGATCGGTATTGCCGTGCGCAAGGGCGCACCCAAGCCTGATGTTTCGACACCCGAGGCGCTTAAGCGTGCGCTGCTCGCGGCGAAGACCGTGGGCCATGCTGCCCCATCTGGCGGCAGCATCACGGCGGCACATATCCAGGCGGTATTTCAGCGGCTTGGGATCGCCTCACAGGTAACGCCGAAGGTCAAGCTCGCGGCAGGAGGCCCCAACGGTCGCGTCAGCGTACTGGTCTCGACCGGCGAAGCTGAGATTGGACTGCAGCAAGTATCGGAGCTGATGTCGAATCCCGGGGTCGAGGTGATCGGAATGCTGCCAGCGGAGTTGCAGCAAATCACAATCTATTCTGCCGGGGTGACGACGAGCGCTAGGGAAGCCGAAGCAGCGAAGGCGCTGATTAACGCACTCACCGCCCCGTCCACCGCACCCATCTACAAAATCAAGGGACTCGATCCGCCATGATAAGGAGGTGTAGCCGTTACCTTGACAGAGACCCACCTGCCCTCGATGATCGACGCGTTCGGGTGCTTGGGGGATTTTGTCGGTGGAAAGCGTCTCACGTCATAAAGTTTATAGGTCGAATATATGCGACGCTCGTTTGCAGACGATGCGATGGAATCGCGGCGTCACGCACAAGCTCGTCGACCCCGAGGTGGGCGCCGCCAATCTCGATCTCCACATCAACGTCATCAACGTGGATTCCGGTCCCGGACCTTACCACTACCATGCGCGGTCAGAGAACATCTACGTTGTTCTCGAAGGGACAGTGTGGGCGATCGTCGAGGGGGAGAAGTACATCCTCGAAAAGGATGACGTCGTCTTCATTCCTCCGGGCGTGAAGCATGCGGCCGGCAACGGCGGCACCGTGCCGGCCCGGGTGATCGAGATCTACGCCCCTCCAGGTCCCGATTTTCATATCGTAGAAGACGAGCCCGAGGCGCTGAATGCCTGGAAGTAGCAGCGCCGTGCATCCCGAAGCGGATTCGGTGTTGCGGGCCATCACAGAGGATGCCGTCGTCGGGCTCGCCTGTGCATTGGGGAACATCGACAGCGCTGCAGGCAGCGGCGGCGAGGCGGAAGCGGCCAACTTCGTCTACGAGTGGATGGCGAAGGAAGGGTTCACTCCACGCAAGGTTGCGTTGATGCCGGACCGCCCGAATGTCGTCGGGCGCCTCAATGGCACCGGCACGGGCGCCTCGCTCCTCTTCAATAGCCACCTCGATACTTCACTCGCCTCGGACGAGCTGTGGACGTCCGCGAACGCGGCCGACCCGATATACCATCATGCTTGGCGAAGCGGCGAGCATCTCTATGGCAACGGCGTCTGCAATGACAAGGGACAGATGGCGTGCTGGCTCATCGCGTGCAAAGCGATCAAGGATGCGGCTCGACCGCTCGCCGGCGACCTCGTTCTCACTGCGGTGTGCGGCGAAATCGAGATCGAGGCGGTCGACGAGTTTACCGCGCCGAAGTACATTTCCCGAGAGCTCGGGACGCGCTATGCGATCGGCAAAGGCGCAATCGCCGACTATGCGCTCGTTGCTGAAGCGACCGGATTCAACCTCGCCTACGTGGAGGCGGGTGCGGCGCTGGTCAAGATCACGGTGCTGGCGCAGGAGCCCATCTATTCGCCGTTCGTCACGAAGCGCGGCCCGCAAAGCGAAAACGCGATCGTTCAGCTCGCCGGTATTATCCAGCGGATCGAACAGTGGGCGCCCGCCTACGAGGATCAACACCGTTTCGAGTGCGATGGCGGAACGGTCATTCCGAAGGTCAACATCGGTGCCATTCGGAGCGGGACACCGTATAAGATGACGCGCACCGCACAACAAGCGGCTGCCTATGTCGACGTCCGGATGGCGCCAAATCAATCACCGGCGGCGGTACTGCGGGAGGTTCGCAGCGTCGTCGATTCATGCGGGTTCAAGACGTTGGTGGAGCTCTTCGGGTATCGCCGGGGCTATGAGGCGCGCCACGTCGAGCCATTGTCCAAGGCGGTCGAGAGCGCCCACCGCGCGATATTCAACACGGAGCTTGGACGTCCGCAGCCCGTCATCACGAGCATGTGGCGCGACATCAACCTCTTCTCCGAAGCCGGCGTTCCCTGCGTCATGTATGGCCCGGGCCCGAGCACCGGCTTCGGCAACTTCGCCATCCGCATTGCCGATCTCGTCTCGGCTGCCAAGGCGTATGCTCTGATTGCTCTGGCGATCGCCGATAGCCCTCCGCCATCCTGAAGGAGACTCAGTCACATGGATGTCGATATTCGTGTTCATGGCGGGACAATTCAGTCGTCAACCGGCTCCTGCCGGGGAGACGTACTGATCAAAGGCGAGCAGGTCGTCGGCATCGTTGCCTGGGACCACCCGGTACCGGCCAAAAGCCAGATCGACGCGACGGGCAAATACGTGTTTCCGGGCTTGATCGATCTTCACGCGCACACTCGCCAGCCCGGCTACGAGTACAAGGAAGACTTCCTGACGTGCTCGCAGGCGGCGGCGGCGGGCGGCTTCACCGCGATCGCCGACATGCCGAACGTCGAACCTCCCACGACGATCGTCGCCCTGTTCGAGGAGAAGCGGAAAGTCGCCGAGAAGTCGTTCATCACCGATTGGGGACACCTCGTTTCCCCCACCGATCCGAACGAAGTCCCGCGTTTCGCCGCCGCCGGAGTCACGGGCTTCAAGATCTTTCAGGTGAGCGGTGGCTACCCGCACGATCCGCGGTTGGCGATGGGCGATCCCGCACAGATCTACGCCGCGTTCTCGCGCATCGCGAAGACGGGTCTGCACTGCAGCGTCCATCCTTGCAGTCAGACGCTGATGGACCAGATGACCGCGGACACCCTCGCGGCGGGCGCTCCACACTCGATGGAGACGTTTTCGAAGCTCTACACCGAGGACGTGATCTGGAGCTCGGCCGTCGCGGTGTTGCTGGAGCTGCAACGTGTAACCGGGGTGCGGATGCAATGCCTCCATACGCATTCCGCGACCAGCCTCAAGATGATCCGTGCCGCGAAGGCGCGCGGACAGCGCGTCACGGCTGCGATCGACCCTAAATACTATCACCTCACGATGCAGGACCTGGCGGAGCAGGGCGGCCGCGCCGCGCCCGGCGGGTTCGTCACCGAAGACGCAGCGCGCATGGACGAAATCTGGCGCTCGCTCAACGACGGCACGATCGACGCGATCGATACCGATCACGCGCCTCACTCGCTCGAGGATCTGGAGGTGTTCCGAAAAGATCCATGGCACGGACCGTGGGGCAACCCCCAGTACGATTACATCCTGTCCCTCATTCTCACCGACGTGCACGCGAAGAAGATGGACCTTGCGTCGGTGGTGCGCCTGATGAGCGAAAGCTCCGCCAAGCTGATCGGCATCTATCCGCGCAAGGGCGCCCTGCAGGTCGGCTCCGACGCCGACCTCGTCATCGTCGATCTCGACGCCGAGGTCATCGCGACCGACGAAGCGACCTATACAAAGTGCCATTGGACGCCGTATCGCGGCCGCCGTCTCAAAGGGAAGCCGGTGCTGACCATGCGTCGCGGCGAGGTCATCGCCAAGGACGGCAAGGTGGTCGGGCGGCCCGGAACAGGACGCTACATTTCGGGGGTGCCGCAAGCGTGATCGAGCATGGCGGGTCAACGGCTCAGGTTCGCGTTACCGGCGGTACTGGCCGTTGTCGTGCTGGCCGCTTGGCAGCTCGGTATCCACGCTTTCGACGTCCCGCGCTTCCTCGTCGCGACACCCCTCGACATCGCTCATGGTCTGGTGGACGGTTTTGTGCACGGGACCCTTTTGCGCGACACCGCGGTCACGCTCGAGGAGATTGTCCTGGGGTTTGCCGTGGGCGCAAGCATCGGCATCATTCTCGGAATCCTGGTCGCCTGGTCGCCACTGCTCGACCAGACGCTGACACCGTACATCATTGCGCTCAACGGATTTCCCAAAGTCGCAATCGCCCCGCTGATCGTCGTGCTGCTTGGGCAGGGTTTGACATCGAAGATCGTCATTACGGCGCTCGTTTCGTTCTTTCCGCTTGTCGTCAACGTGACGTCGGGCTTGAATTCAATCAGAACGGATCAGCTCGATCTCATGCGTTCTCTGACGGCGTCACGCTGGCAGCTGTTCACCAAGGTGCAACTGTATATGGCGTTGCCGCAGGTCTTCGCCGGCCTGCGGATCGCGATCGTGCTCGCGCCGATCGGCGCGATCGTGGGCGAGTTCGTGGGATCCCACGAGGGCTTGGGGTACGCGATCCAGGTGGCCATCGTCCTGGTCCGGCCGGGCGATGAATTCGCCATTTTCGTCATACTGACGACGATCTCCCTGAGCTTGTTTCAGGTTGTGAAGCTGATTGAGGCAAAGGTCGTCTTCTGGCACAGTGTTGGCGGCCAGGTGACATCCGCCTGATGGAGCATTGATGTCCCTGCTGGACGTCCGCAACCTCTATGTGCGATATGCGATGCGTCGCGGTGAGGCGGTTAGTGCGCTCGAAGACATCAACTTCGTGGTCGAGCCAGGAGAGTTCCTGACGATTGTGGGGCCAAGCGGTTGCGGCAAGTCCACTCTGCTGAAGGTTCTGGGCGGCCTCGTGACGCCCACCTCCGGCGAGGCATCCTTCAAACGAACGCGTGTCAACCGGCCACGTCGCGAAATGGGCTTCGTATTCCAGAGTACGGTGCTGCTCCCATGGCGCACCGTCCTGGAAAACGCGCTGCTCCCGGTCGAGGTACTCAACCTCGATCGAAAAACGTATACGGAGCGTGCCAAGGACCTGCTCGCCCTCGTCGGCTTGAGCGACTTTTCGAACCGCTACCCCGGTGAGCTTTCCGGTGGAATGCAACAGCGCGCTGCGATCGTAAGGACGCTGGTCCCCGATCCAGAAGTGCTGCTGATGGACGAGCCGTTTGGCGCGCTCGACGCCATGTCGCGCGAGACGATGAACGTCGAGACGATGCGCATCTGTCTCGAGACCAAGAAGACGGTCGTCTTTGTGACGCATTCCATACCGGAGGCCGTGTTCCTGGGTGACCGCGTTATGGTGATGACTCCGCGTCCCGGCAAGATCGCAGAAGTCTTGTCGATCCGGTTTGCGCGACCACGCGACCTCGACGTCATGGGAAACTCGGTTTTCGCTTCCGCGGTTACACGGATCCGCAGTCACTTCAACGTCAAGCACACTATCGACTGAAAGGGTACACGTGTGAAATATGGTGTTCTCGTTCCCCATTTTGGCCAACATTGTACCGTGGACCGTGTCGTCGCCGGAGCCAAGCGCATTGAAGAGCTGGGCTTCGATACCCTGTGGGTCCGCGACCATTTGATTTGGAAACCCCATGGAATGGAAGGTACCGAGCGGACATTCCTCGATGGGTTCCTGACATTGGCGGCGATGGCCGCCGTCACCAAGCGCATCGCTCTCGGAACGGCCGTACTTATTCCAATCCGCTGGCCGCTGAATGTCGCTCAGTGCTTCGGGACGCTCAGCTTCTTGGGCGGCGGACGCCTGATCCATGCCGGATTCGGCATCGGATCGAACCCGAAAGAGCTCGGAGGCGCCGGATTCGACGCGGCAGACCGGGAGCCGATCTTCATCGAAACGATAGAGATTTGCCGGCAGGCATGGTCGAACGGAACGGTCAACTTCCATGGCGCCCATTTCGATGTGGACGATGTCACGCTTGCGCCCATGCCGACGTCCGAGATGATCACGTGGTACGGCGGCTCGACGCGTGCGGCTGTCCGCCGATCGGTCCAGTATTGCGACGGGTGGCTCCCTGGGCGGTTTCCGTTCACGTCATTCGATGCACGGATCAAGTATATGCGTGAACTCGACGAAGCGGCGGGCAAGACGACGAGAATCGGTGCGATCCCCCTCATGTTTCTCGACGAGAAGTCGCGTGACTCGGCTCGATCGAAGATCGACGTCGCCGCTCTCGCACACAGCTCGGAGGGGAGCACGCAGTGGATCAAACCGTCCTCCGGCGACTTCAAAACGATCGAAGACCTCGCAGGTCTTCTCATCGTGGGCAATATCGATGAATGCTTCGAGGAGATCGCGAAGTTCGCAGCGCGCGGCGTGGACGAGATGGTCTTTGACGTGCGCCTTCAGTTCGATCGTTACGAAGAAATCATCGAGGAGATCGGATCGGCGCTCTTGCCGAAGCTTCGCAAGCTGTAATCGCGAATGGAGGAGAACTTGCGCACCAGTGGCATGTCCTTACGACGTTCCACGATCGTTGTTGGAAAGTTGCTCATCGCAGCAGGTGCGTTCCTGTCGCTCGCGCTGCTGGCCCGCGGAACCGACGCGCCGCCGACTGTGACGATGGCCAATCCCGTCCCCATCAACAGCGCGGCCGAAGTATGGACCTTCCCCGCCGAGGGCTTTGAATTCTTTGCGAGGCAAGGCCTCCAAGTCCGCAACCTGTTCAACAACGGCGGCGCGGTGTCGTTCGGCCAAGTCGCTACCGGCCAGTCGGACTTCGCGGAAAGCTCTCTCGAGAACGTCATCAATGCGATCCAAGCGGGCGAGCCAATCCATCCCTTTGCCGCACTCATCACGACGTCGGTCTGGACGATCGGTGTACCCGAAAACTCGCCAATCCAATCGTCCTCCGAGCTCGCCGGCAAGAAAATCGGTGTGACTTCATTGACCTCGGGTTCCTATCCATTTGCGCAAATCGTGGCCGCGGAGAACGGCCTCACCGGCAAGGTAACGTATCCAATTGTCGGGAACGGCGGCCCCGCAGCCCACGCGCTATCGAGCGGCCAGGTGGACGCGCTGGTCACCACGGATCAGGAATGGGCGACGATCCAGCATCTCGGCGTGAAGGTGCGCTTCCTGCCGCAACCGACGATCGCCTCGCTTCCGTCCGATCTGCTCTTTACGAGCAAACGCTTTTATCAGGACCACAAAGATCTGTGCGTGAAGTTCGCTGCGGCGGTGTTCGCTGGGATCGCCCGCGCACAGGAGCGTCCGGTCCAGGCGCTTGACTACTTCGAAAAGCTCAACCCCGAGGTTGCGCGCGTGGTCCCGCGCGACGTCAGTGCGACGTTGCTCAAGTCGCGCCTTACGCACGTGGCCCTCATACCCGCGCAACAGGGCCAGTGGGGCTACATGGCAACCGACCTCTACGCCACCGTGCAAGACGTCGGGTTGCAATACGGCGCCATCAAGAAACCCGGGATAGACGTTCGTGCCACTCTCAGCAACGAGCTTGTCCCCGCGATCAATGACGACGTGCGGAAACTCCTCGGTCAGTAGCTCAAGGTCGCAGGATCGCCGGAATCGAATTGGCATTGCGACAGGAGGTCATCGATGACGAAAAACGATCCAAAGATGCCATCCACGAAAGACATGCCGCGAATCGTAGGCGACGATTCCGTTACCGCTCTGCAGAACCAGCCTGATCTCATTCTTGCCATTGCAGGCACGGCGCTTGTCGACAGAGCATTGGAATTTCTGTTCCGGGCCCGATTTCGGGAGCTCACCGCCGACGAGTATACCGTCCTGGATCTCCGGGCGGGAATACGGTTCGACTATCGAGGGGATCTGGCGTGGGCGGTCTGAAAACCCGGATCCTACCTTCTCACCGATAAACAGCATCGGCGCCTCGTCCAATCCCCCTCGCCGATAACGACCGTGCCGTCGATGGGCAGCTTGTTCAGTTCGTGTCGCACCGCGAAAGGCTCAACCATTTCTCCGCGGGGGCGGGAAATTCATAACGGCGTTTGACAAATCGCCATCCAGAACCGCGAGCGCGGTACTCGTCGGAGGGCGGTTTATTCAATTGCGGTGACGACGAGGCCGTACGACCCTTCCTGCCGTTTCCGCAATCGAGACTGTCTTCCGGAGGGTCGCTTCGATGCACACCTTATGGAGGCTATGATGCCGGATTCGAGGGACGAACGAACCAAATCTTTCGCCGAAAAGCAGCATCGGGAAGTCGCTGCCGGGGAAGTCCTGCAGACGCCGGCACAGGACGAACTTTCACATCGGATCCGACAAAAATGGGCTGTAGACACCCATGTAATCGCTGCAGTTCTTGCCGAACTCGAACAACAGCTGTCGTTGGCGAGCTTGCGACTCGCGTTCCGCGATGAACGGCCTCAGGGGGCGGCTCTGGCGGTCGGACGCATTACGGGATCTCTGGCGGGAATGCCGATCGATCTGCTTCTCATTGTACATCCCGATGGGGAGATATATCCGTTGCGGAGAGATCCAAACGCAGGCGACGATCAAATCCAGTCCGCATCCTCATCGAAAATGTCGGTCTTGACCGCCGACAAGGACCAATACGAGACTCTGATTCTCGATCTGATGGGGGTGGAATAGACATTTGGAGACCTGATCACCGCTGCTGTCCGTCGTGGCGGAGATGCTGTTTGCACATTTGACGCGCATCCTGCGGCTCGGCCGTTTGTCGACGCACAACCTGTACAGATTCCGAAAGTATCACTTCGACGAGGCGAGGATCCTTGTTGACGATTACTCCGAGCGCGGCAGCACGTTCCGATGGCACGATCGTATCAAGGCTGACGTAGCGCCCTTGCGCCTTTGACACCACCTTCTAGGCCACAACGACGATATCGCCCGCGCGCGGCTAAGCGGGATTCCGAGAACGACTCTCAACGTCAATTTTTCGGGCGCCCGCGGCATCAGAACTTCCGCAACCGCGGCAGAACCTTTTCGCCGTAAAGCCGAAGAAACCGCTTCTGATCTGGCCCGGGTGCATGAAAAGCA
>CATPCO010000391.1 GCA_955652925.1 uncultured Xanthobacteraceae bacterium
AAGCTATCTCGCCGGCGCCGCGGTCTACGGCAAGACCATCGGCCTGATCGGCGGCGGCGGACGCATCGGACGCGCGGTCGCGCGGCGCGCGCGCGGCTTCGACATGCGGGTGCTCTATTGGTCCCCGCGCAGGAAGTCCGTCGATCTGGAACGCGAATACCAGATGACCTACGCGCCGCTTGACCAGCTGCTTGCCGAATCCGATTTCGTCTCGATCCATTCACCGCTCACGCCCGAGACTCGCCATCAAATCGGCCGGCGCGAGCTCGCTCTGATGAAACCGACCGCATTCCTGATCAATACCGCGCGCGGGCCGGTCGTCGATGAGGCCGCGCTCGCGAGCGCGCTGAAGAAGGGCAAGATAGCGGGCGCCGGTCTCGATGTCTTCGAACATGAGCCCGAGGTCACGCCGGCTCTGCTTGCAATGAAGAACGTGGTCGTGACCCCCCATCTCGGCAGCGCGGTCGTTGAAGTGCGCGAGCAGATGGCCAACGTCGTCGTCGACAACATTTTTGCTTTCGTCGCCGGCAAGGTGCCGCCCGATTGCATCAATCCGCAGGTGCTGGGAGACAGAGATGCCCCGGACCTTGATCGCCGTCACCGATAGCCCCTTCCCTTCGCTCGATCCGGCCCGCGCCGCGCTCGCGCGCATTGATCCCGAGCTGCGCATGGCCGCGAGCAGCTCCGCCAATGACATTCTGGCGGTGGCCAGAGCCGCCGACGCTGTTCTCGTCACCTACGCCAAGTTGCCGGGCGATCTGTTACGGCAGCTCACACGCTGCAAGGCGATCGGCCGTTTCGGGCTCGGGGTCGACAACATCGACATCAAGGCCGCGGCCGAGCTCGGCATCACTGTGACCTACGTGCCGGACTATTGCATGCACGAGGTGTCCGATCATGCGATCGCGCTGCTGCTGGCGCTCGCGCGCAAGATTGCGCTTTCGAACAAGCTGGTGCAGTCGGGGCGGTGGGAAATGTCCGCTGTCGTGCCCATTCATCGCCTTGCCGGGCAGGTGCTGGGGCTCATCGGGTTTGGCAATATCCCGCGCGCGCTGGCGCCGAAGGCCAAGGTCCTCGGGCTGCGCGTTGTCGCGCACGATCCTTATGTCCCGCGCGAGGTTCTCGCGAGCGCGGGCATCGAAGCAATGAGCTTCGATGATCTCCTGGCGCTCGCCGATTTCGTCTCCATCCACGCTCCGCTCTCGCCGGCAACCCGCGGACTATTCAATTCTCAGGTGTTCGGGAAAATGAAAAGGGGCGCGCTTCTCATCAACACCGCACGCGGGCCGCTCGTCGACGAGGATGCCCTGATCGCCGCGCTTGATTGCGGTCATCTCGGCGGCGCGGCGCTGGACGTGGTTGCGACCGAGCCGCTTGCCGCCAGCTCGAAACTCATCGGGCGAGACAATGTGATCCTTACGCCGCACACCGCGTTCTATTCCGTCGAAGCGCTCAACGAGCTGCAAACCAAATGCGCCTCCGACGTCGCGCGCGTGCTCTGCGGCGAGCCGCCGGTCTATCCCGTCAAGGCAACGTGATCTCACTCCGCCGTCCAACCGCCGTCGAGGACAAGCGCTGAGCCCGTCATCAGCGAAGAGGCATCCGAGGCGAGAAAGATGATGGCTCCGGTCAGCTCATCGAGCTGTCCGAGGCGACCGAGTTTTATCTTTGACAAAACTTCATCGCGAAATGCTTTGTCCGCAAAGAACGGCCGGGTCATGGGCGTTTCCAGGAAAGTCGGGCCCAGGCTGTTCACGCGGACATTGTGCGGTGCAAGCTCGATCGCCATCGCCTTCGTGAAGCCCTCCATTGCGTGCTTGCTCGCGCAATAGACGCTGCGTCGCGCGGCGCCGACATGGCCCATCTGCGACGAGATGTTAATGATCGATCCCGCGCGCTTTGCTGTAATCAGCCGGCGGGCAACCGCCTGCGCCGTGAAAAATGCGGCACGCACATTGAGCGAAAAGATCGCGTCGAAGTCCTCGACCTTCACGTCCAGCAGGAAAGCCGGACGATTCATTCCGGCATTGTTGACGAGGACATCGAACGGCTCGGCATCCGCTATTGCCGCGCGCGTTGCCGCAAGATCGGTGACATCGAGGCAAAGCGCCTCGGCCTCATCACCGCGGGCGCGGATCGCCTGTGCTGCCGTCTCGATCTCATCCGCCGTGCGGGCGGCGAGCGTCACATGGGCGCCGGCTTGCGCGAGCGCGGAGGCGGCCGCCAGTCCAATTCCGCGCCCCGCCCCGGTGACCAGCGCCCGCTTGCCGTCGAGGCGAAACGACGGGGCTTTTACCAGCTCCAATTTTTACTCCGCCGCCTGGGCATATCCGACGTTGCGGCCGCCGTAACGGCGCACACGCACATTCGCCTGCTCGGCATGGGCAAGAAAACCTTCCAAGATGCACAGACGTGAGCAGTACTCGCCGACAAGCGTTGAGGCCTGGTCGGTCAGCACTTTCTGATAGGTGCAGGTCTTGAGGAATTTTCCGACCCACAAGCCGCCAGTGTAACGCGCCGCCTTTTTAGTTGGGAGCGTGTGGTTGGTGCCGATCACCTTGTCGCCGTACGCGACATTGGTGCGCGCGCCGAGAAACAGCGATCCGTAGTTCTTCATGTTGTTGAGGAAATAATCCGGATCCCGCGTCATCACCTGAACGTGCTCCGACGCGACGCGATCGGCTTCCCGCACCATCTCGTCTTCGTCATCGCACACGATGACCTCGCCGAAATCGGCCCATGCCTTGCCGGCCGCGTCGGCCGTGGGAAGTATCGCCAGCAGGCGGTCGATCTCGCGCATGGTGTCGCGCGCCAAGGCCTCGGAATTGGTGATGAGGATGGCGGGCGAGGTCGGGCCGTGCTCGGCCTGGCCGAGAAGGTCGGTGGCGCAGATCTCGCCGTCGACGCTGTCGTCGGCGATGATCAATGTCTCCGTCGGTCCGGCCAGGAGATCGATGCCGACACGGCCGAAGAGCTGGCGCTTGGCCTCCGCAACATAGGCGTTGCCGGGACCGACGAGCATGTCGACGGCCGGCATCGTCTCGGTCCCAAGGGCCATGGCAGCGACCGCCTGCACGCCGCCAAGGACGTAGATGTCGTCAGCGCCGCCCAGATGCATGGCGGCGACAATCGCGGGATGCGGCCCCCCACGAAAGGGCGGCGCACACGCGGTGATCCGCTTCACGCCGGCAACCCGCGCGGTGACGATGGACATGTGGGCGGAGGCCACCATGGGATAGCGGCCCCCCGGCACATAACATCCGATCGAATTCACCGGGATGTGGCGGTGACCGAGCACGATGCCGGGAAGCGTCTCCACTTCGAGGTCGCGCAGCGTTTCCTTCTGCTTCTGGGCGAAATTTCTCACCTGCGCCTGGGCAAACTTGATGTCGTCGAGATCGCGTTTGCGCACTTGGCCGATCGCGCGCTCGATTTCTTCTGCGCTGAGCTTGAAGGTTGCGGGCGCCCAGTTATCGAATTTCTGCGACAGCGAGCGCACTGCCGCGTCGCGCCCGGCCTCGACCTGCGCGAGAATGCTTTCCACGGTCTCCCGTACCTTGGCGTCGGCGGCCTTGACGGCGCTGGCGTCCATTCCGCGCTTGAGATAGCGGGCCATGGCTGTTTTCCTCCCTGTCACTCGACTTGCATGCGCAACGCGCTATCATTTTCCCGCGGCAGGCGCGAGTGGCAAGGAGATGCACATGGCTGGGATCGAGAGCTTCAACGAGCACTGCTGGAAGGACGTCATCCCGCAAGCCGATCTCGATCTCTATCGCGGCTGGCGGCGGGAGACCTTTGTGGGCGAGCGCCCGGCACTCTTGGCGATCGATCTCTATGACCTGGTCTATCGCGGCGGAGCGCACTCACCGCATGAGCTCAATGAGCGCTACCCCATGACCTGCGGCGTCTACGCCCACCGCGCGATCGCGCCGACCAAGCGCCTCATCGCGGCGGCCCGGCGCGCCGGCATCCCGATCTTTTTCTGTACCCAGGAGACCCGGCCGAACAATCGCCCGCCCGGGGCCACCTCGACGCGTCGGCAACGGCCCGTCGCGCCGGACGGCTATGCAATCTACCATGAGTTCACGCTGGAGCCGTCCGATGTTCTCATTCACAAGCAGCGCGCCAGTATTTTCCAAGGGACGCCGCTGCTCTCGCATCTCTCAGTTCTCGGGGTGCATAGCCTGATCGTCTGCGGCGAGAGCACGTCGGGTTGCGTGCGGGCAAGCGTCGTCGACGGCTATTCCAGCGGATTTCACGTTTCACTCGTCGAGGAATGCACGTTCGATCGGGCCGAGCTCACACACAAGGTCAACCTGTTCGACATCCATCACAAATATGCCGACGTGATGCATGTGGCCGAGGTCGTCGCGCACCTTGATTCCCTCAACCTGGCTCGCGCCGCGGAGTGAAGGCTCCACTGCAAAGCCGCTGCAGCATGCCGTGGATGGGGGCTGCGCCTTTGCGCGTGGCGCTCTATGCGCTGCTCATTCTGCTCTCGGCCGGCGCAGCAACGCAGGCCCAAAAGGAATCCTTTCCGCCCAAGCAGATCAAGCTGCTGATCGGGTTTTCGCCCACGGGTTACGGCTACGACACCTATGGCCGGCTGCTTGCGCGTCATCTCGGCAAATATCTCCCGGGCAATCCCGCAATCCTTCCGCAGAACCGTCCCGGCGCCGGTTCGCTCAATCTCGCGAACTACATCTATAACGCCGCACCGAGGGACGGCAGTGAGATCGGCATTGTCGGGCGCGGCGTGGCAATGGAGCCGCTCATTGGCGCGACCGCATCGCAGGGCATGCTCGATGCCAGAAAGCTCGTCTGGCTCGGCAGCATGAACAACGAAGTGTCGGGCTTTTTCGTCCGGCAGGGCGCGCCGGCGTCAAGCCTTAACGAGATCCTTGCGGGCGTGCCGCTGCAGGTCGGATCGACCGGCGCAGCGGGCGATCAGCAGGCCTTCACCATCGCGCTCAATTCGCTGCTCGGCACCAGGCTCAAGCCGATTGCCGGCTATCCCGGGACACAGGAGATCATGCTCGCGGTCGAGCGCGGCGAGCTTGACGGTATCGTGGGATATTCCTGGGGCGTTGCGCGCGTCGGAAGCCGCGAGGCGCTTGCCTCAGGCCGGCTCAAGATCGTGATGCAGCTCGGGCTACAGAAGCACCGGGAATTGCCCGACGTTCCCATGCTGGACGAGTTCGTGCACAGCGCGGCGGACCATCAGGTGCTGGAACTGATCTTCTCGCGCCAGGCGATGGGCCGTCCGCTGGTTGCACCGCCCGGCATCGAGCCGAGCGTGGCTACGCTGCTGCGGCGCGCCTTCGACCAGGCGATGCATGATCCCCAGCTCATCGCGGAAGCCGCGAAGATGGATCTCGAGCTCGGGTTCTTCTCCGGCGAGGATGTGCAATCGCTGGTCGCGCGGCTCTACCAATCACCGCCCGAGGTGATCGCGCGCGCACAAGCGATCGCTGCGGGAAATTAGGGCGTTGGTCATTCCGGCGGCCGAGCGCAGCGAGCACGGGGTTATGGGATCCCGGGTCCGTCCAACCCAAGTCGGCTGTTGCCGACTTGGGCAGTTAAAGTTGCCGATCTCGGGTACCCGAGATCGGTGGGACGCCCCGGGATGACAACGCTACATCGAGCTCGAGAGATATTCGCCGACGCCAAGCGGCGGGCGTGGGGCGTCACGTACCGAGCTGACAGCCGCCGGCCACAGCCGGGACGGCACTTGAGCCGGA
>CATPCO010000392.1 GCA_955652925.1 uncultured Xanthobacteraceae bacterium
GCAGGGCATCGGCTCCGCGCTCTACGAGGAAATGCCGTTCGATGCGCAAGGCCAGCCGCTCGCCTCGACGCTTGCCGATTACCGGCTGCCGGGCAGTGCCGAGGTGCCCAACATCCGCGTGCTGCACATGGAGACGCCCTCTCCGTATACCGAGTTCGGTCAAAAAGGCGTCGGCGAAGGCGGCGCGATCGGCCCGGCTGCCGCCATTGCCAATGCAGTCAATGATGCGCTCAAGTCCCGTGGTGTGGAGCTTTGTGAGATCCCCATAACGCCGCGCCGCGTCCTCGCTGCGCTTCGCACGGCGCCCCGCACGCATTGAGCGCGTGAGCGCTCCAAGAGCGATCTCGGCCACCCTGATATGGACGAAACAATAATCCTCAAATCCGACGTGCTGGTTGCAGGCGCGGGAGCGGCTGGCATGTTCGCCGCGCTGGCCGCCGCGCGCGCGGGCGCGCGCGTCGTTCTGCTCGACAAGAACGTCGTTGGCCGCGGCGGCGCCAGCATCATGGCACAGATGACCTGCGCGGCGGCGCTCGGTGCGGCCGAGCCGGACAGTCCCGAGCTCCATCTCAAAGACACGATCGGGGCCGGGCGCGGACTATGTAATGAGGATCTTTCCGCGCTCCTTTGCGAGGGCAGCCCGCAGCGCATTCGGGAGCTCGAAGGCTGGAAGGTCAACTGGGCGCGACAGGAGAACGGCAAGATCAATCAGGTCAAGGCACCCGGCCATGGGCGCAAGCGCTGCGTGTACGTGGACTTCCTCAGCACCGGGGCTGCCATCTGCGCTGCCTTGCGCAACAAAGTGAGCCGCCATTCCAACATCCGCCGGCTGAGCAACGTCACTCTCACCGACGTGGTCACGCATCATGGGGAGTCGGTCGGCGCCGTGGGTTTTGACGTGGCCACGTCGATGCCCGTCCTTATCAAAGCCTCCGCAGTCATTCTGGCGCTCGGCGGCATGACGAAGGTGTTCCGCCGCACCACGTCGCCCAACAATCTCGCCGGCGAGGGGATCGGGATTGCGCTGCGCGCCGGCGCGCGGCTGATCGATATGGAATTTCTGCAATTCTATCCCAATGGGCACCTCGCCCCACGGATGGTCGGTCTCGACCCGACGACGTGGGAGCCGACCCGCGTGAAGCTCGGCGGCCGGCTCGTCAACGGCGACGGAGAGGAATTCCTGCACAAGTACGGCGAGGCACAGGAGGGCGGCTACAGCACCGCCCGCGATACCTTGACCTACGCGATCTACAAGGAAGTCGAGGCGGGGCGTGGCTCACCGCATGGCGGCGTCTATTTGTCGTTCCGGCATCTCGACGAATCTGCGCTTGCGGCGGCGCTCGGTCCGGTGATCGATATCTTCAAGCGCAACAACATCGATTTGACCAGGCAGGCGGTCGAGGTCTCGCCCATCGCCCATTACCAGATGGGCGGCGTTGAGGTGACAACCAGCATGGAAACGAGCGTTCCCGGCCTGTATGCCGCGGGCGAGCTTGCAGGCGGAGCCAATGGCGCAAACCGGCTCTCGGGAAATGCGCTGCCGGAGGCGCTGGTGTTTGGCGAACGCGCGGGTGAGCAAGCGGCGCAATTTACCTCGCGCAAGAGAATTCCCGAATGGGAGCAAGCGGTCGCGGAGGAACAGATTGAGCCGATCCGGGGCACCCGTGGACGCAACGCGGGACGTGGCCCCTCCCCTGCTCTTCTGATGAGCGAGCTCAAGGAATTGATGTGGCGTAAAGCCGGTCCGTTCCGAACGGCGGGCGATCTCGCCGATGCTCTTGAGCGAATTCGAACGATGCGCGAATATGGCTTGCAAGCAGCCGCAGTCTCGGCCGAGTCCATACACAATACGACTCTTGTAGAATGGTTCGAGCTGCGCAGCGGGCTTTACGCGGCAGAGGCGCTTGCGCTGAGCGCGCTCAACCGGCCGGAGAGCCGCGGCGCGCATCAAAGAAGCGATTTTCCGCAAACCCGGGCCGAGTGCGAAATCAACCAGCGAGTCTGGCTCGAGAGCGGAAAGCTTGTTTCGAACTTCGCCACCAAGGCTGAGCAAACAGCGCGGGCTGCCCGGGCATGAAGACGGCGCATCTGAAAATCTGGCGCGGAAGCAGCCGAGAAGACGGGCGCTATGAGGAATTCGAGGTCGCGTTTGAGGATGGCGATTCCGTTCTCGACGGGCTTGTCCGCATCCGGCTTCACCAGGATCCCGATCTCGCCATTCGATTCAGCTGTTTCAATGCGAATGTCTGCAAGGAATGCATGATGCTGATTGACGGCAACGTTGAATATGCCTGCATTGCGAAATTGCGCGAGGGCCTCATTCAACTCGATCCGCTTGCGAATTCGCCACTGCTGCGCGATCTGGTCACGGACACGCTCTCACCGAAGGAGCGGCTTTGACCCGTAAGTCGCCATGAAACCGATTGCCTTCAATTACGAGCGCGCGACCAGCATCGAGGATGCAGTCAACCTGCTCAGTGAGCAGAATGTCTTTGCGAAAATCATCGCCGGAAGCCAGTCGCTCGGGCCAATGCTCAATCTGCGGATCGCCCAGCCGGAGCTCCTGATCGACATCACGTCCATTCGCGAGCTCACCGACGTGGCGAGCACACAGGATCATCTCGATCTCGGTGCCTGCATCACCCATGCCGATATCGAGGATGGCCGCGTGCCGGATCCATCAAAGGGATTGCTCCCTCATGTCGCGGGCACGATCGCCTATCGCGCGGTACGCAATCGCGGCACCATCGGCGGCAGCCTTGCCCATGGGGACCCGGCTGCTGACTGGGTATCCATATTCCCGCTGCTCGACGCCGAGCTGGTGGTGTCGTCGCGACGGGGAAAACGAACGATCCCTGCCGCCGATCTCCTTGTTTCATCGTTTACAACCGTACTCGCGCAAGACGAGCTGATCGAGACTGTCCGGGTGCCGAAGCTCTCGGACCGGGCGCGCTGGGGCGTTTACAAGATCAATCAGAAGGCAGGCGAGTTTGCGCACGCCATCGCCGGCGTGCTGCATGATCCGGAACGCGGGCACTTTCGCGCCGTAATCGGGGCCATCGAAACCGCACCGATCGTGGTCGCCGATGCGGCGATGCTTTTTTCCGGGCCGCACGGACCGGACCTTGCAGAGCGTGTTGATGAGAAGGTTGTTGAACGGATGCTCGACGAACGCGCCGTGCGCGATGCCTATACGCGGCAACTTGCGCTCACCGCGCTCAAGCGAGCGGCACGCCAGGCATGCGGGTCATGACGAAGGTCTCGCTCGCCATCAACGGGCGCCAGATCGAGGCCGAGGTCGAGCCACGGCGCAACCTCGCGGACTTTCTGCGCGAGGACCAGTTTCTGACCGGCACGCATATCGGTTGCGAGCATGGCGTGTGTGGGGCGTGCACGGTTCTCGTCGATGGCTCGCCCGCGCGCTCCTGCATCACCTATGCGGTCGCTTGCGACGGCGCCGAGATCACAACCATCGAAGGCTTGGAGAAAGACCCCGTCATGGCGCGCCTGCGCGCGGCGTTTTCACAACATCACGCGTTGCAGTGCGGCTACTGCACGCCCGGCATGCTGATCAGCGCCAGTGACATCGTTACGCGCTTGCAGCAAGCCGACGAGGCACGCGTGCGCCGCGAACTCTCCGGAAATCTTTGCCGGTGCACAGGTTATGTCGGCATCGTTGCAGCCGTCCGCGCCGTCATGGCGCAAGGAGGCGCTGCGGCAATTGAAGCTCGCAGCCGGCGAGGTCCGGTCGGGGCGCATGCCGCAAGCACGCCGTCCTCGCCTTCGCGAAGCACGCGCACGCAACCGCCTGCATATGCTGCTCCTGGTGGCGAGGTCCGCGCGCCATCTTCGGTCACAGTGGAACAATGGAGAGCGGTCGAGACGCAAGGCATCGAACTGGTGCAATCGATCGAAGTCGCCCATTCGCGCGAGGAAACATGGCGTTTCCTCTCGGACCTCGACGCGGTCACGCGCTGCATTCCCGGCGCGCGGCTGACCACCGCGCCGCAAGACGGCCGCGCGCAGGGCCAAATGCACGTGAAGCTTGGCCCGATTGTCAGCGCGTTTGCCGGATATCTCGAAGTCGAACGGGAAGACGCAGCATTTCGCGGTGTCGTGCGCGGCGCAGGCTCAGATTCGAAAAGCGCGTCGAATGCCCGCGGCATCATTGTTTATACGGTCAAGCCGTTGAGCGAGCGCTCCGCGCAGGTCGATATCACAGTCAAGTTTCTGCTCACGGGCGCATTGGCGCAGTTCAGCCGCTCAGGTCTCGTCAAGGATGTGGCCGATCACATCACGCGCATGTTTGCGCGCAATCTCGAAGCGAGCATGTCGGGAACGAGAGATGGCGCGCAGCCGGATCACGCCACCCTCGATGCCGGAGCGCTCGCCCGAGCCGCCGTGTGGAAACGGATAGCGGGTTTCTTCCGGCGGCTATTCAGCAGTTGATGACGGCAATTCTCTCGCAGCGAGCCTGTGGCACAAGGGCGGGTTTAAAACCCGCCCCTACAGCCCCAGATAGGCTTGGCGGATGGAGGCGTCCTGGGAAAGCGCCGCCGTGGTGCCGCACTTGGTGATGCGGCCCGTCTCCAACACGAACGCGTGGCGCGCGAGCTCGAATGCGGTCATGACATCCTGCTCGACGAGCAGGATTGTGATGCCGGAACGGTTGATTTCGATAAGCGCCTCGCCCAATCGCTCGACGAGCCGCGGCGCAAGCCCGAGCGAAAGCTCGTCAATCATCAGGAGCTTCGGGCGCGACATGATCCCCCGGCCGATGGCGCACATCTGCTGCTCGCCGCCCGAAAGCGTGGTCGCATCCTGACGCTGCCGCTCGCGCAGAATGGGGA
>CATPCO010000393.1 GCA_955652925.1 uncultured Xanthobacteraceae bacterium
ATTCGCGACCGCCAATTACCGCATTGCAAAGGTTCATTCGCCCTTGATGTTGGCTGCCTCACACAAGCGACATTCGCGGAACGCCCATGCTGTCGAATTTTACAAGGTTTTCCCGAAATAAAGACCGGCCGATTGAACTGTGGACAGGCGCGTTCGGCGATTGACGTGTGGAGCACTACCATGATGATCGGCAAAATGGCGTAACGGAATAGGGACCGGACAAATGCCAGTGTCGAGAAAGCGACGACGGAAAAAATCAAACCCTCAGTCCGCGAAAGACACGTCCACAGTTGTGACGCTTCCTGATCGGCGCGCCATGGAAGGTTTTATGTCGGCGATCGGCGGGCGCCGAGCCAACGATGAGACGGGCAGAGCGCAGGAGGTTATGTACGAAGCATGGGATCAGACCAACCCGCGTGCCCGCGTGGCTCTTGCGCACAAGGCGCTTACGATTTCGCCGCTTTGTGCTGATGCTTATGTTCTGCTCGCCGAAGAAGAGGCTAAATCGGTTGAGGAGGCGTTGGAGTACTATCGCAAGGGCGTCGAAGCAGGAGTGCAGGTGCTCGGGCCCAAAGGGTTCAAGGAGTATGCCGCGCATTTCTGGGGCGTCCTCGAGACCAGACCCTACATGCGCGCCCGAGCGGGGCTAGCCGCGACCCTCAACGCACTCGGTGAGGTTGACGCTGCAATAAGCAACTATCGGGATATGCTGAGGCTGAATCCCAACGACAACCAAGGCATCCGTTATGAGCTTGCCAGTTGTCTGATGAAGAGCGGCGACACTGAAGCGCTGAAGAAGCTCCTCAAGCAATATGACGAGGATGGCAGCGCGCTTTGGCTCTATACTCAGGCGCTTGTCGCCTTCCGGGAAAATCAAGCCGATAACAAGACTGAGGAACTGGTGAAGAAAGCTTTGAGCGCGAACAGTCATGTTCCCGCCGCTTTGGCCGGCAGGAAGAAAGTGAAGTCATCGACCAGTGGCTATATCACCATGGGCGGCGAGGACGAAGCGGCTCACTACGTCCAGGAATGGGGCTTCGACTGGCTTACTACGCCCGGTGCGGTCGATTGGCTTACGAAAGTTGCGGCTGAAATGGCGTCAACGCCGACGCAACGGCGATCTGTGCATTGATGATGGCGCTGCTGTTGATCGGCGATTGATGGTCTGGATGGGCGGGTTGGCCGTGACTTCATCAGCCATGTGAGGATAGTGCTGCGGCCATGGCCTCCAGATCCACGGGCACCAGCTCATTGGTGGCGAACCTTGCCAGCTGGCTCAGTTTGTCGCTCGCGCGGTCGAAGAAGCGGCCCTTCGTGCATTCTGCCGCTTTGGGTCGGGAGAGGGCCGCGAGGAGGCGGGCGGCCATCCGCTCGACAGCGGTGGCGGCCGCGTCACGGTCGTCGATCAGGGCGGTGCACCGCGCCAGCGCCGCGCTGTCAATATGGTAGAGGGTGAGCGGATAGCTCTGCAGCTGAAGCTGAAATAGATGTACCAACGCCCAACACGTTGCTTGCAACGGCTCGTTGACAGCCCGATCGAGAAAATAGCTCTCGCTGGCGGGAAAGAGGCTTTTGACGCCATGGCGTGCGTCCACTTTCAGAACGTAGCCGCCGACCATACCCTGCGTGGTGCGCCGTTGCCCGATGGTAAGCGCAGCGGCCACTATATTGTCGGGAGAGCCGAAATGGGCACGGATACGGCGGCGCTTCGTGCGAAACTGCTTCAGTTGATGCGCGGACAGGAAGCTGTACAGGCATTCCGTAATGGCTCGCGCTTCGGGGTTTGATTGATGCCGGTAGCTGTCCCGCAATGCGCCACTGGCGACAGGAAGGTGTTTGTCCGACGCTGATACATGCACAAGACGGCGGTCGGTCAGGCCAGATTCCGGAGTATGGACGAATGACTGGAAGCCGCGGCCGATGGCGAGGTTGTGCAGCACTCGATCCTGCGTCAGCAGCGCGGAACGCACATCCAACAGTTTATCGAGGATCTCGATATCTGGAATCCCCGGATGCTCGGTTGCCAGAAATACAAACTTGACCGGCCGCTCACCCAAGCGCTCGCAGAGTTGCCCCACGAGTGGGGATTCCTGGCCAACGCATTCGTCAACGACCACCCGTTCGATGCGGTTCATGAGCGGACTCGCGGGATCACTCCGGCGTCGGAGCGTGGTCCAACACACACCAGGCTGGCCGTCAAACTCAATCGATGTTTCCGACGCTACGATACAGCGTCTTTGGCAGCCTTTACCGGCCGAGCCCTGATGATCTTCCGAGCCGGCTTCGCCTTAAATATTGTTGGCTCCTTTGTGAACGGATTGATGCCGCTCCGCTCCTTTGTAGCGGGCTTCTTGATGACAACGAATTTGGCAAATCCGGGCACAAAGAAGGCTCCCGTTTTCTTGAGTTCTTTGTAGCCTATTTCCGCGAGCGATTCGATGACGCCCTTGACGTCCTTCCGCGTCATATTGTTCGGATGCTGCTCAGCGATTTTTTGAATGAGTTCCGACTTCGACATCAACTTGGCCATGTTTCCTCGCTACTTCCGAATCGTCTTGTGACTACGTAGCCCGAAGTTTGCGCTGAGGCATAGCGCCATCTTCGCGATGTCAGGCCGATTTTTGCAGCCTTTCGGATCATATCTACCTCCATAGGATAAATGGCGGTGCGCCAATTCTGTAGCTATCAGAGCAAGAGCGGACATTCCCAGTGGACGCTGAAACCGTCGAAAATGGCCCAGACTGTCGGCAAGGCCTGGAGCCGGCGGCCGCGGCCGCAAACAGGCGGTGCGCAGCTGCCGGTACTATTGAGGCTGTCGCCGGTCCGCTCGTCTAGTCGGGCGATTACGGCGCCGTTTGCCGGCTGTCGCCGGTTCAGTCCTCAATGCTGGTGCATTCGAAAGAACCGCGACAGTTCTTGCCGCAATGACCGGCATCACCGATATGTCGGCAAGGTCGCGACCGCTCGCGAGCGCCTGCGCAAGGATTACGAATCCGCGCCAAAGAGAGTCTTCGGGTGCCTCGCGCAGCCACAGTGCCGTCCCTAAAAAGTACGCCGCCCATTTCTCGCGTCGTGGTGCGAGGATCTCTTCCAGCACGCGGTCTACCGACTGCGCGCCCTGACGACCACCGATGTCCGCGACGACGCGTGCCACATGTTCGTCGTCTTCGAACCAGCTTTGCGCGATCTCGTCGAAGTCGGCCCAGTCGGCGCTTGTATGGAGCAAAGCGCTCACGGCCTGCGGCGTCAGCATGGCGGCCGGAAGTTCCGCAAGCATGGCGGCGAGGGCGCTGCGCCAGTCCAGAAGCTCCGGCTGCCAGTCGGCATGGCCAATGGTCTCCGCGACCTGAAGCAATCCCGCTGGTGGCAAAGTTCCGGCGGAAAGCCCAACCTGGAGGTGGTGGCGCAAGATGCGATCAAAATATTTGCGCGATACCGGCCTCATCGATGTCTCCGTCGCGGCCAGTGCGAGCGTCGATTGGACTTCTCGTTTGGACGCCGGCGGCGCCGACCAGGCATCGCGGACGCCGCTCTTGAGTAGAACTGAGGAGATCTGCACCTTCTGCCCCACTGGCGAAACGATGAGGAAGCCCTGCGCCCCAGAACCGTCGATGCCGGACGCATGGATCATCCCAGCTCCGCCTTGCGGCCACGCCGCGCAATCGATGCCCTTCGCGCGTACGGCGCGGATGATCGCATCGACAGCCGGACGCTCTTTCTCCGGGCACCAATTGCGCATCCCGATCAGCCGGCGCAGGGACTCCGGCGAAAGGCTTGCAGCCCTGGCCTGACTGGCCTGAAGTTCCGAGGCGACGGCCCGTCGCAGCGTTGGCTCGCCATCGAGCAGGTATAGGATTGCCGCTTCCCGCAGAGCCGCATTGGTCGAGCGGATTTGCTCGACGGCCATCAAAATGCGCGCCTCCGCCGGAATCGCATGCCCCGCTTCGGCCAGCGCTCCCGCCAACTGGAATGGGTCGCCCTCGCATTCCGCGACCATGTCCGCCATCGCATCGGTAAAATCAGGCGGTACAGCAAGGGGCAGGACGTTTTCCGCAAACTGCGTCACGCCGGCATGCAATTCGGCGGAGGCCTTAATGCCGGCCATATGCAGGACCGAAGTCACCATCGAAAGCGCTTGCGCGTCGATGCGCCCCGTAACCGCCAGATCGGCGACAGCGCGCTGGAACTCCTCAGTTAGCCGGGTTGCGTCTTCGTAGCCGCGCTCGCTGCGAAAACGGACGCGCTCAAGCTGGCCCTGGATGAGATAGAGGTAACCGAGCGCAATAGCATCATCGGCACCACTTGAGGCGACCTGCTCGACAAAGCCGTCGAGCGCGACGAAGACATCATCGGGGAACCGGTCGAGATAATCTTCGAGATCAACAGTCGACGCGGGCATCTTTCCCTTGGCCAGGTCAGCCGCCAGCCGGCGCGCTTGCCGCTGCGTTCGCGACTTGTGTGCAGATGCGCCGCTCATCGTTGGCCTCTCTTATCGAATCGACGGCAATTTTCTAGCACAACGCCCGAAGGGATGACGATTGTCACGTATGGATCGTCCCCAGGTTCCGCCTGCCGCAAGGCAGCCGGAATCAGGGGTACCTCACGGTGAAGCTAGTGCAGAAGCGGTTTGACATGATCGGCGAAAAGGCTCGCTGTTTTTTGCAGTGCAAAGCGACGCTCAAATGGCCCTTCTCGTCGCTCGCCATTTTGGTAGCGATTGGAGGAAGAGATGGGGTAATCGGCCCGCGGCTTGTGGATAGCTGAAGATTTGGGGTGCTTGTGGTGTCGGCCCAAGCATCGGCCAGGGACCTGAAGCCCGCGCCAGCGTTCCCCACAGCATCCAGCACGTTGACGAGATCGCGGGTTGATCGCGCTAGTCGATCCAGTCTCGTCACAAGCAAGACATCTCCTGCACCAAGGGACGCGATTGCCTTGCCCAGCGCTTTGCGG
>CATPCO010000394.1 GCA_955652925.1 uncultured Xanthobacteraceae bacterium
ATCCCGCGCACGTTCGTTTGGCATTGCTCAAACGAGTAGAACCCGCAATTGCTCGATCCCCTGGTGTAGCGCGAGCACCAGGTGCCATCAGCCTGCGCGCCGATCGTCGACAGGAATAAAACAGCAAACGTGATTGCGATCCTGCGCATGAATTCCTCCTGGGCCAGGCTTCCTCAACCGGTTATCACCTTAACGCACTACCGGGTTTTCGGCCAGCGGACCGGTTCAAATCACTCACATTTGAGCGAGTGAATGCGGACAGCGTGGCTGCAATGCGCCGCCTGCCGGCTGCGGCCAGGCGATGGCGGCAAGTTCTTCAACGACGACGGTAGCGAGCATCCCTGGTGAGCGCGCTCACCCCACGGACGCTGATTGTCGCACCAATCTGTTCAAGCCGGATCCGGTGGTTGCCGTATTGGATCGTCCTCGTCGTCATGCACAAGCGGTCGATTATAGACCTCGAGAATGCCTTCGACGTGTTGCGCGAGTTCCGGGCTGAGCTGCCCAAGCTCCTGCGCAGTCAAGAGATCATGGAAACGGAACGCGCAAATCTGCCTGACGGCTGTGGATCGCCGCACGAAATCGAATATCGGGTTGATCTCCTTGTCGCGTTCCCGCACCAGCCGGTAGATCGCCCGATATCGCTCGGGCTTGGTCTTCGTGTTATCTGAGCCAATGCGCGCAATTTCGCCGAGCACTCGATCACAAAAACGCTCGAACGCAAGCTTTCGCAATCCCTTGAAAATCTTCCAGTCCGATTCTTTGATATCTTGCATCGAATACGCTCCGTTCTAACAGCACCTGAGCCGGCGCCGTGGCCGACCATGCCATGGACGCTGCAACTACGCCGCTAGCGAGCATCCGTGGTGAGCAGGTGTCGGCGCCGGATCACCAGACGTAGCGCAGGGTGCCTGTACCGGCATAGGTCTGCGAATGGGCGGCAAACTCGCCGTCAAACTTGCCGAGGAGCGAAACGCCGTTGACAAGGCGCAGCTCCGCGCCGGCCGATGTCAGCGCCGCGTTCTTCGCGGGCGTCGCGCCCTGCACCAGGAAGCTCGCTCCGGGAAGCGCCTCGAAGCTCGGCAAGAGGTTCGGATCGCTGATCCAGTCGTGTGCCCAGGCTACCCTCCCGCGCAAGGCAAGCGCCGCGTTCCAGTTGAGCAGGATCAGCCTGTCGAAACGCGCACCCAGCTCACTCCGCGTGTCGCGCGCGTTCTGCGCGTTGTAGGTAAGCCCGAAGCTGCCGCCGCTGTAATCGGTCTCGCTGTAGGCCGGAGTGTGAAAGTTCTGCGCCTGCACGGCGGCATAGGGCGTAATGGCCGCAACTGCATTCGGGATGCGATAGCCTGCCTCGGCACGGCCGCCGATGCTCTCGGCATTGAAGCTCGCGTAGAGATGGTCGCCCGCAAAGGCGTAGCGGTCGAGGGACATCCAGTGCTGGGTAAAAGCGAGCGCGCCGGCGAGATAGAACGGTCCCGAGCGCGTCGTGGCATAGACGCCCGCCTGGAACGCATCGCTGCCGCCGCTGCCAAGGTTTTGCGCCAAGCTCCAGCCGGTGCCAGCGCCTGCCAGCGCAAAGCCCACGACCGTCCCCGGCGCAATGCGATAGTCCATCCCTGCCGCAACGCCCGCCGTGCGCGCGGTCAGGTCATGGCTTCCCACGACGATGGGATCGCCGCTGGTTCTGTTGTAGCCGCCGAAGCCCGCTGCCCATACGCTCCAGCGCTGCTCAAACGGGACGGCCTTGTAGACCGAGGTGCGCAGCACCTTGCCATAGGCAAGCGCGATGTCTTCGGGCAGCGCCTCGCGCTCGGGCGCGAATGCGCTGGACTGACCAAAGGCGCCACCAACGCCTGCGCGACCATCTACGAACGGATCGAGCATCAGCGAGAGGAACTCGTTCATCAACTGGAACGCCGGCTGCTGAGCGCCGGTGGCGGCTTCGCCCGAAAGCAGTGTAAGCGCATTGGCGAGATTGGCGCCGGTGAGGCCAAGTAGCCCGAAGAACCCAGGCGGCAACGTGCCACCGCTGTTGATGAAGCCGTTGATCGCGTTCGCACCCGCCTGCTGGTTCAGATTGAAGACCGCGCCGGCATTGACCCCAAGCTGCGGGATGAGATTGAGCAGCACGTCGGTCGGGGTGTAGCTCAAAGTCCCGAGAAAGTTCGCCGGTACGTTCGCGCTCAAGCTGCTGAACGTCGTGCCGTTGAGGCCGGCCGAGTGGAGAATCGTGTAGGTTGCCGGGATGTAGATGCCCGGCGCGAATACCGCCTGCACCGTGCCGGCGAGCGAGGCGGTGCCGCTCACATTGGTCGAGCCGGCGGCCGTCGGAGTGACCTGCACCAGGTAGAGCGCGCCAGACTGAAACGCGAGATTACCGATGATGGTGAGCGTCCCGGTGGGGTTGGTCGGATTGCCCGGCGCAAGCGTGCCGCCGCTTGCGATCGTGGTCGCCGGCGGATCGACGACGCCAGTGCCGCTGAGCGTGCCGCCCGCGTTCACGGTCACGCTGCTCGAATTGAGGATCGAGCCATCCACCTGCAGCGTGCCGCCGTTGATACTGGTGGTGCCGGTATAGGTGTTGGTGCCGGAGAGAATGAGCGTGCCAGCGCCAGACTTGCTCAGCGCGCCACTGCCTGAGATCGCGGCGGCGAGCGTGAGCATATCGGTGAAGTTCGCCGCGATCAGGCCATCGTTGATGATGAAAGGGGTCACGATCGCTCCGGCGAGCCCGCCGATGCCGAGGTTGAGCGTGCTGCCGACCCCAATGGTCGTCCCACTGGGCGAATTGACCAGGCCGCCGCCGGCAATCGTGAGCGTGCCGACCGGATTGCAACCACAGCCGCCACCTATCTCCAGCCCGTTGAACGCATTCAGGACCGAGCCGGCCCCGGTGACCGTCACCTGCGAGCTGCCGTCGAACAAATCGCCAATTGTCGTGATCCCGTTGACATTCACGACGCCGCCATTCGAAATCGTGAGCGCGCCCGGCCCGCCGGTGGTGCCGCCGCCGACGGTGAGGCCGAAAAAACTGCCGACATTCCAGGTCGAGCCGGGCCCCGTCACTGTTGCGATCAAAGTGCCAAAGCCCGGAAAGCCGGGAAGGTTATCGATC
>CATPCO010000395.1 GCA_955652925.1 uncultured Xanthobacteraceae bacterium
GAGCGCACCATCGCCGCCGCCAAGGCCGTCGGGGCGGTCGACGTCAATGGAATGATCTGGTCGCCATACCTCGTGCCCATGCAGCCGGTCATTGCTGAATTCAAGAAGCAGACCGGCATCGGGATTGGAGGAGTCCAGGATATCTCGATCTTTGACGCGCCACAGCGGGCGATGGCGGAAGCGCTGTCACGCTCCCCGCAGTTCGACTTCATCCATATCGATTCCAACATGATTCCCTCGCTGGCGTCGGCCGGCTATCTCGAACCGCTCGACGAGTACATGAAGAAGGCCGATTTCAAGATCGAGGCGGTGGCCGACTACGCCACCTTCATGACCTATAAAGGCCAAACCTACGGGATTCCGACCGACGGCAACGTGCATATCCAGTACGTGCGCAAGGACCTCTTGGAAGACCCTGACAATAAGAAGAAGTATGCCGACAAGCACGCAAGGGAGCTCAAGTTTCCCGAGACCTGGGAGGACGATCTGCGGATCCAGGAGACGCTGATGGATCCTTCAAAGGATCTTTACGGCTCGGGCAATCTGCGCAACCGCGCCAATGGCCCGACCTGGTGGTACATGATCTTCTACAGCGCGGGCGGATTCACCTTCGACGACGATATGAATCCGACGCTGGACACTCCGGCCGGCCACTACGCGGTGGACATTTATCTGCAGGACAAGAAGGTCGCGCATCCCGAATCAGCAGGTTGGGGCACGCCGCAGATGATCCCGCGCATCGCCCAGGGACATGTGGTGAGCTGCCAGTACTGGGACGGAACTGCCAAGCTCAACGAGAACCCCGAGAAATCGAAGACCACCGGCAAGTGGCTTTATGGCCTTGTGCCGGGCTCGGACTTCTCCGGCAAGCGCATTCATCGCTCCATCTCCTCGCCACTGGCCGCGCTGCTCGTCAACAAGTACAGCCCGCGCAAGGCGCAGGCTGCCTATCTCGCTCTGTGGCTCGGCTCGGGCAAGAACAGCATCCCGATCGTGAGCGACCCGGTGAATACCTTCCATGATGTCTGGGCAAAGGAACACCTGACCGCGCCGCAGGTGATCAAGGCCTATAGCGCACCCGCTCTCAAGGCGATCGAGACCAACTTCCAGGTCGTCTCACCGCCGACCTATCTGACTGGATACCTGGAGTTCCAGGATACGTTGGGCAAGAACCTGTCAGAGGCTTATGTCGGCCAGCTCCCGTCCAAGGACGTCCTGAAGAAGACCCAGGACGAGTGGAGCGCCATTGTTCGCCGCATCGGCCGTACCAAGCTCAAGGAGGAGTTGGCAAGCTACAAGGCGCTGATGCCAAAGCGTAACCTGCCGGCGTGACGCGCCCTTCCACAACTATGGCGGTTGCGTCCTACCGAGCCGGCCGGATAGCGCGCGGGTCCGTCTCGTCCGGCGAAGACTGTCAATGAGCGTGGCCGCCATTTCGGCTGGTGCGATTCCCCTCAAGCCTTCACCGCGCGAGCGGTCGCGGCAACGCGCGATCAGGCGCTTCCGGTGGTCGATCCTCGGGCCCTTGATCGCGTTGCTCGCCTTCGTGCTCATGCCGGTGTTATTCCTGCAGCTCTATTTCTCGTTCCACCAGTGGACGGTGTATCTTGGGAGCTGGTGGGAGGCGGAATATGTCGGGCTTGACCTCTTTCAGGAAGTGCTGACCGACCCGCGCTTCGGTTGGGCGGTCGTGCGTTCATTGCTGTTCGCCACCGGCTCCACGATCGGCTGTTTTCTGATCGGATTTGCGCTCGCGTACCTCATGCACAAGCCGTTCCGCGGGCAGGCGGTCTATTACATCATTTTCATTCTGCCGATGCTGACGGTGCCGGTGGTCATCGCCTACACGGCGGAGATGCTGCTCTACCAAAGCGGCCCGCTCAACGATCTCATCAGCCGCATTAGCGGTTACGAGTTCAAGCCGATGTGGCTCACCAATCCTCACATCGCGCTTCCGACCATCATGCTGCTGGAAATCTGGAACTGGACGCCGTTCTCGTTCATCATCCTGCTGGCGGGACTGTCCGCAATTCCAAAAGAACCAATTGAGGCCGCCGAGATCCTCGGCGCGTCCAAATGGCGCGTGTTCTGGGAAGTGCAGCTTCCGCTGCTGCGGCCCGTCATTTTTCTGGCGCTGGTGCTGCGCTTCCTCGAAGCCATGGCGGAATTTCCCAAGACCTGGGCGCTGCTGCAGGGCGGCCCCGGAACCGCGACCGAAACGCTCCCGGTCTACATCTTTCTGACCACCTGGCAGTATTTCGAAATCTCCAAAGGTGCCGTGATGTCGTACATCGTCATGCTGCTGATGATCGCGATCGTTCTGTTCGCGATCCGGCTGCTGCGGCGGGAAAAGCGCACGCTCGATGCCTTGTATGGTTCGGCGGCGGCCGCGTCCGAGGCGCCAGGATGATCACGAAGTCCCGGCGGCGGCGGATATCCGCAAGCGTGCGCTATGTCGTGCTCACGACCTGGGTGGTCGTCGCTTTTTTCCCGATCTATTGGATGATAGCGACCTCGTTCAAACCCGACACTCAATGGTTCGCATGGCCGCCGGTTTATTTTCCGCATCCGCCGACGCTGTCGAACTATCTCAACGTATGGTTTGGCGCCGAGCAATATGCCGCCACCCAGTATGCGATATCCTCGCAGAAGCCGCTGATTTCGCTCCTCAACTCCACCGTCATCGCCACCGCTTCGACCCTGCTCGCCGTGCTCTTTGGTTCGGTGATTGCCTATGGGGTTTCGCGCTACCGTATTCTGTCCGAAACGCGCATGTTTCAGCTGCTCATGTTGCGCATGATCCCACCGATCGTGATCGTGGCGCCGCTTTCGCTGTACTATTCTGCGCTCGGCCTGCTCGATTCGATGACCGGCCTCATCCTGATTTATTTCCTCACCACTCTGCCCTATGCGGTGTGGATGACGAAGAGTTTCATAGACGAGGTCCCACGCGAGATCGAGCAGGCGGCGGAGATTCTCGGCGCGACGCGCTGGCGGACTATATTCGAGATTGTGCTGCCGCTCATTCGTTCGGGCCTGGTCGCGACCTTCCTGTTCATCCTCATCCTCACCTGGAGCGAGTATCTGTTGGCGCTGATCGTTACCAAGACCCAGGTGACAACGTTGCCGATCGAGTTGTCGAAATATCAGGGAACGACGGAGGGCCGCGTCTACGGCCGCCAGGCCGCGCTCGCGGTCGGCATCACGATTCCCCTCATGATCGTCGGGCTCATCATCCGCAGGCATCTCGCGCGCGGCTTCAGCTTCGGAATGGTGCGGAGATAGGCGGTGGCCCGCATTGAGCTCATCGGCTTAAGCAAATCTTTCGGCGCCGTGGCCGCGGTGAAGGATTTGAGCTTGGCGATCGAGGACGGCGAGTTCGTGGTGCTGGTTGGCCCCTCCGGCTGCGGCAAGACGACGACGCTGCGCATGATCGCCGGCTTCGAGGATCCAAGCTCCGGCGACATTCGCATCGACGGCCGCTCGGTCAACGACCTTGAGCCGCGCGATCGCGGTCTCGGCATGGTGTTCCAGACGCACGCGCTGTTTCCGCATAAGACCGTCGCGCAGAACATCGAGTTCGGGTTGCGCATGAAGAAGATGCCGGCGGTGGAGCGGGCGCTGCGCGTGCGCGAGGTCGCGGACATGGTGCGCATCGCCCACCTGCTCGAGAAGATGCCGAGCCAGTGCTCGGGCGGGGAGGCGCAGCGGGTCGCGCTCGCGCGCACGCTGGTGACCAGCCCGTCCACCTTTCTGCTTGATGAGCCGCTGTCGAGCCTCGATGCCAAGTTGCGACGCGAACTGCGCGCCGAATGCGACCGGCTTCATCAGGCGCTTAAGCGGACTTTCATCTACGTCACTCACGATCAGGAAGAGGCGATGACGCTCGCCGACCGCATCATTGTCATGCGCGCAGGTGAGATCGTGCAGATCGGGTCACCGATGGAAATCTACTCCGACCCAGTCAACCATTTTGTCGCCGACTTCTTCGGCTCGCCGTCGATGAACCTGATTGTGGGCGAGATTGTGCAGATGAACGGGGTCGCGCGGTTTCGCTCGTCGCGTTTCGAGCTTGCCTTGCCCCGGCATCTTCGGAGCGTGAAAATCGGTCCGGCGACGCTCGGCATCCGTCCCGAGCATGTGGGCGTCACCTCGGGCGAGGGCGGTGACCTCAGGCTTGCGGTCCGCCTGGTGGAGCCGCTCGGCCGCGACACGCTGCTCTATTTCGATCCCGGCAGCGAGCGGGCGTTCGTTGCCGTCAGCAAAGGTCTGAACATGGCCGACGTTAAGGTCGGCGCGCCGATGGCGCTCTCGTTCGACCCGCAGCGGCTCTATTTGTTCGGCGCCGACGGCAAGCGCATCGGGCGCGGACCAACACAGCTCGTGGATTGATCACCAACTCAGGCGTCGAGGCGAGCAATGGACTACCGCGAGAAGAGCGAAATTCGCGACGGCATGCGTATCGACTGGGATATGCCGATCACCATGGACGACGGCATCGTGCTTCGATGCGATATCTACCGGCCGATCGCCGAGGGAAGGTATCCGGTCATCATGACCTTGGGGCCATACGGCAAGTGGTTGCACTTCGAGGACCTCTATACCGACCAGTGGCGGCGCATGTGCGCCAGCCACCCGGATGTGCCGACCGGGTCGACCAACAAATATCAATGCTGGGAGGTGGTCGATCCGGAGAAATGGGTGCCGGACGGCTATGTCTGCATCCGCGTCGATAGCCGCGGTGCGGGCCGCTCCCCGGGCGTTATTGACATCTGGTCGCGGCGCGAGGCGCAGGACCTCGCGATCTGCGTCGAATGGGCAGCTGTGCAGCCCTGGTCGAACGGAAAAATAGGCCTCAACGGCATCTCCTACTATGCCCAAAACCAATGGCAGACCGCCGCGCTGCAACCCAAGCACCTGGCCGCGATCTGCCTGTGGGAAGGCGCCGCCGATTTCTACCGCGACATGGCGCACCACGGCGGCATCTTCAACCGCGGCTTCGTGCAGGACTGGTCGAAGGCGCAGGTCTACAGCGTGCAGAATGGTCGCGGCACGCGCGGGTTCAAGAGCCGCATGAACGGCGACTGGGTGTCCGGCCCGCAGACCCTGTCGGAAGAGCAGCTCGGCCAAAACCGGCGCGACTTCTACGAAGACTGCATCTCCCGCAAGCTCGATACCGATCCTTATTGGCAGTCACGCATGCCGGACTGGAGCAGGGTCAAGACGCCGCTGTTTTCGGCCGCCAACTGGGGCGGGCAGGGGCTGCATCCGCGCGGCAATTTTGAGGGGTTCGTGCGCGCCGCGTCGGAGCAAAAATGGCTCGAATGCCACGGTATCGAGCATTGGACGCACTTCTACACGGACTACGGCGTCAGCCTGCAAAAGAAATTCTTCGACCATTTCCTCAAGGGCGAGGACACCGGCTGGGCCAAGCAGCCGAAAGTGCTGCTGCAGGTGCGTCATCCGGGGGAGAAATTCGTCGAGCGGCACGAGAACGAGTGGCCGCTGGCGCGCACCCGCTGGACCAAATTCCACCTGCATCCATCCGACATGACCATGTCGGTGGACGCGCAAACCTCCGCCGGCTCGGCCACTTATGCGGGCTTTGGCGACGGGGTCACCTTCCTGACCGAGCCGCTTGTGGACGAGATGGAAATCACCGGACCGATCGCGGCGAAACTGTGGGTGTCCTCGGCAACGCAAGACGCCGATCTGTTCGTCGTGGTGCGCGCGTTCACGCCCGATCTCAGGGAGGTCACCTTCCAGGGTGCGCTCGATTCGCACACGCCGATTGCGCAAGGTTGGCTGCGCTGCTCGCACCGCAAGCTCGATCCCAAGCTCACCTTGCCCTATCGGCCGTATCACACCCATGACGAGGAGCAGAAGCTCACGCCGGGAGAGGTCTACGAATGCGACGTCGAGGTCTGGCCGACATGCATCGTTTTACCGAAGGGCTACCGGCTCGCGCTGTCGGTGCGCGGCACCGACTACGTCTTTCCCGGCGAACCCGGAGAGGGACTGCAAACGCTCGGCAAGGTGTGGACCGGCGTCGGCCCGTTCACCCACAACGATGCGCGCGACCGCCCGCCGGCGGTGTTCGGCGGCAACGTGACGCTCCATGCCGGTCCCGATCGTCCCGCCCATGTCCGGTTGCCGGTGATTCCAAAGGGGTGAGCGGGAGAAGCTTGGCGCGGATTCAACAATATCGTGCAAGGGAAAGGAAACCATGAGCTATCGCGAGGTCAGCGAAATTCGCGATGGAATGCGGATCGACTGGGATGTGCCGATCGAGATGGATGATGCCCTCGTGCTGCGCGCGGACATCTTCCGGCCGATCAAGAAAGGGCGTTTCCCGGTCATCCTTAGCCACGGCCCCTATGGCAAGTGGCTGCATTTCGAGGACGGCTACAAGACCGCCTGGGATCGGATGACGCGAAATCATCCGAGCGCGACTGCAGGCTCGACCAACAAGTACCAGAGCTGGGAAATCTGCGATCCGGAAAAATGGGTGCCGGACGGGTACGTGTGCGTGCGAATAGATTCACGCGGATGCGGCCGCTCGCCCGGTTACGTGGAGCATTGGTCGCCGCGCGAGACCAAGGACTTTTTCAATTGCATCGAATGGGCGGGCCGGCAGCCGTGGTCGAACGGCAAGGTCGGGCTCAGCGGTATTTCCTACTATGCCATCAATCAATGGCAGGTCGCGAGCATGCAGCCCAGGCATCTCGCCGCCATCTGTGTATGGGAAGGCTTCGCCGATTTCTACCGCGAGCTCAGCCACAATGGAGGCATCTACAATACCTTTGCGCAGAATTGGTACGACATGCAGGTGAAAACCGTGCAGCACGGCCTTGGCAGCAAAGGCCACCGCAGCCGCATGACCGGGGATTGGGTTTCCGGCCCGCAAACGCTCACCGACGTGGAAATGGGCGGCAACCGCTACGATCTCGGCAAGACCTATTTCGCCCATCCGTTGGATGATGATTACTACAAGGCGATGTTCCCGGATTGGTCGAAGGTGAAGGTGCCCTTGCTCTCGGCCGCGAATTGGGGCGGACAGCCGCTGCACCCACGCGGCAATTTCGAAGGCTTCACCCAATCGGCGTCGAAACGTAAATGGCTGGAAGTGCACGGCATCGAGCATTGGACGCATTATTACACGGACTACGGTGTCAACCTTCAGAAGAAGTTCTTCGGCTATTTCCTCAAGGGTGAAAAAAACGGCTGGGACAAGCAGCCACGCGTGCAACTCAACGTCCGCTATCCTGATGAGAAATTCGTCATTCGCCACGAGGATGACTGGCCAATTCCGCGCACGCGGTGGACAAAGTTCCATCTCTGCGGCGGCGACAAGCTCGCGTCCGAGCCGCCCAAGCGTGCGGGGACGGTGACGTTTGACGCACTCGGCGACGGCGTGACATTCCTCACGCAACCAATGTCGGCAGACACCGAGATCACCGGCCCAATCGCGGCCAGACTCAGCATCTCGTCCTCGACCGAGGATGCCGACATCTTTCTGGTCTTGCGCGTGTTCGCGCCGGACATGAAGGAGGTCGTGTTTCAGGGCGCGCTCGATCCGCACACGCCGGTTGGGCAGGGCTGGCTGCGCGCCTCGCACCGCAAGCTCGACGGGAAGCGCACGCTGGCGTATCGGCCCTATCACAGCCACGACGAGAAAGAGCCGCTCAAGCCGGGCACGGTGTACCAACTCGACATCGAGATCATCCCGACCAGCATCGTGGCGCCGAAAGGCTACCGGGTGGGACTGAGCGTGCGCGGGCGCGACTATGTCTATCCCGGCGGCTCGGGCGGCCGGCTTTCCAACATGAAGAACGAATTCACTGGATGCGGCCCGTTCCTGCACGACGATCCGCGCGACTGTCCAGTCGCGATCTATGGCGGCAGGACCACGATCCATCTCGGCGGCGATCGGGAGAATTTCGTGCTGCTGCCGATCATTCCGGCATAGCGATTGATGTGGGCATGGGTCTTTTTTTCCGCCGCCCTTGACGTATTCTCGCAAGGCTCGCCGCGCTCTCGACGAGACCACATCCAGAGGTGCCGACATGCGCCCTATCCATATTGTTGCGACGATTGCGATGACGTTGTTTCTTGCGGCGTCGCTTGCACCGTCGCAGGCCGCGGCGGCCGAGGTATCCGAGGTCAGGATCGTCGCGCAGAACGGTTCGAATTATCTGCCGCTGTTTGTCATGCAGGGGCAGAAGCTCGTTGAGAAGCACCTGGCGGCCAAGGGGCTTGCTTCAACCGGCGTTGTCTGGAGCAAGCTTGCGGGTCCCTCCGCAATCGTCGACTCGTTCCTTGCCGGTGCCGTTCACTTCTCCGGCCAAGGCGTCCCCTCGACGGCCCTGATCTGGGACCGCACGCGCAACGGCATCGGCGCCAAGGCGGTGTCCGCAATGACCGCCTCGAACATCTGGATGATGACGCGCAGGCCGGAGCTCAAGTCATTGCGTGATCTGACCGACAAGGACCGCATCGCCCTGCCCTCGATCAAGACTTCGACCCAGGCGCTGTTTCTCTGGACCGCGGCGGAAAAGGAATTCGGCGAGGGACAATGGGGCAAGCTCGACTTCATGACGGTCTCGCTGCCGCACCCCGATGCCATGGCGGCGGTGCTCAATCCTTCCGGCGAAATCACGGTTCATTCTGCCACTTCGCCCTATGCGGACCTTGAACGCAAGGCCGGGCTGCACTCCATCACCGACCTTTATGCGGTCGAAGGCGGCGCCGTCACCGGGCTCAATCTGGTTTCAACCGAACAGTTCCGCAAAGCCAACCCGATCACTTACGACGCCGTGGTGGCTGCGTTCGATGAAGCGATTGTCTGGATCAACGCCGATAAGCGGCGCGCTGGGCAGCTCTATCTCGAAATGTCCAAGGATAAGATGTCGCTTGATGATCTCATGGAGATCCTCAATGCGCCGGATTACATTTTCGACAGAACGCCGCGCCGGGTTGGATCGGCGCTCAGGATGTTGCACAAAACCGGGACGATCAGGACGAAGGCGCAGTCCTGGAAGGACATGTATTTTCCCGAGGCGCAGCAGTTGCCGGGCGATTAGCGACTGGAGCCTAGATCACCCGATAGCCGCCATCCGCCATGATGATCGAGCCGGTAACGTAGCCGGAGAGATCGCAGGCGAGAAAGATCGCCGGGCCGACGATGTCCTCGGGCTTTCCGGTACGCCCCAGCGGCGTGTGATCGAGGAAGATCTTCACCAGCTCCGGGTGATTGGCGCGCGCTCTCGCGTTGAGCGGCGTCTCGATCAGGCCGGGCCCGATCGCGTTCACGCGCACGCCGTCTTTGCCGAGCTCGGCCGCGAGCGCGCGGGTAAAGCCGAGCACCCCGTGCTTTGAGGTGGTGTATGCCAGCGAGTTGGGCGTGCGCACATGCATGAAGGACTGAATCGAAGCGATGTTGACAATCCGTCCCCTGCTCGCGCGCAGCTGTTCGAGCAAGGCGTGGGTCACGTTGAACACGCCGTTGAGGTTGACCGCCATGATATCTTGCCAGTCCTTGGTCACGGCCTGCGGATCCGCGGTGAAAGCGTTACGGCGGTTGATGCCGGCATTGTTGACGAGGATTGTGACCTGACCGATTTGTCGCCTGATCTCGCCCGCAATTTCGCGGCATTTGTCCCGATCGGTCACATCGAGCGTAAAGCTCTGCGCCTTGCCCCCCGCCGCCGTGATGGCCTCGACGGTTTCGGCGGCGGCCTTGGCGTCAATATCGGCCACGGCGACGTGCGCGCCCTCGCGTGCATAACCGAGCGCAATCGCACGGCCGATGCCGGAGCCGCTGCCGGTGATTACTGCGATGTGTCGCTCAAGAAGCCCCGCCATTGTCGTCCCCTCCTTTGCGCCGGATCAGAAATGCTTGCTGCTCGCCGCTAGTACAAAAGCGCGGCGGCGCGTTTCGCCACAGCAGGCGAGATCTCGCCATAGATTTGCTTGACCATGCGCTCGGCCTGTTCACCCGAGAGCGGCCTCACCTCGAGCTTCAAC
>CATPCO010000396.1 GCA_955652925.1 uncultured Xanthobacteraceae bacterium
CCCGTCTGCGCCGTTCAATGATCAAGTCGATGCGTTGTCGCAATACCTCGACTATGTCGGTCAAAACCCGCCCTTGACGATACCCGCTTCGGCGGGGGTGTGCGCATCCTCGACTGGATGGCGGACGTTTAGCGGCTTCCCCGTGCACATGGGCAGCAGCCGCCGCAACTACTGGGGGTGATCATGCCGGCGTGCGCGCAACCGCCGCGCAAGCTCGTTCGCAAAAGCCGGAAAAATTCCCTGTATTTTTCGCTGATGCAGGGAATTCCCGGCCCGCCCGTTGGCTGTAGTACGAGTGGATGGCGAACCGCTCGGGTCTGGGATGGGTACGGCTCGCGGGGAACCGGTTCCGTACTCGTTACCTTCGCCGCGCAAGGAGCCACTGCGAGCCAAAGAAGGCAGCAACGAAGCCGCCATAGACGAGCGCCCCGATGAGAGCCAACACAGCAAGGGTGCCCACATCGCCCGCTGAGGGCCACATGCGCGCAATAGCGCCCTGCGCGAGCCACAGCACGAGGGCAAGTGCTCCTCCCGCCACCGCAAGGCGGATGAGGCTGCGACCCAGCCGGGCATCGAGCGCCAGGTGATCCTGACGCGCGGCAAACCAGGCGACGAGGACGAGATTGAGCCAGGCGCCGATTGAGGTCGCAAGCGCCAGCCCAACCTGGGCAAGCGGCGCCATGAGCACGATCTTGAATGCCACATTGACCGCCACTGCGAGCAGCGAGGCCTTGACCGGCGTTGCGGTGTCGCCGCGGGCAAGGAAGGTCGCGGTCACGCTGCGAACCAGCACGAACGGCAGGAGGCCGACTGCATAAGCGGCAAGCGTGTGGCCTGCGGCCAGCGCATCGGTCACCGTGAAGGCGCCCCGCATGAACAAGGCGCGCATGATCAGGTCGGGGAGCAACAGGAACGCCACGATGCATGGAATTGACAGCAGGAGCGTGAATTCGATTGCACGCGCCTGAACATGGCGCGCGCCGCGCTCATCGCCTGCAGCGATCCGTTGCGCCATCTCCGGCAACAGCACAGTTCCGGCGGCGATCCCAATCACTCCAATCGGCAGTTGGTTGAGCCGATCGGCATAATAGAGGGCAGAGAGCGCACCAGCGGAGAGAAAGCTCGCGATGATGGTATCGGCGAATAGCGCGATCTGCAGCCCAGCCGAACCGACTGTTGCAGGCAAGAGTGCCTTGAAGAACCGCTTGACGTCCTCCTCCCATTGCGGCCAGCGGAACACTGCCAGTACCCCTTGGCGCAGCGTGTCCCCGCCGACCAGCAACAGTTCCAGGATCCCCGCCAGCAGGACGCCCCAGGCCGCAGCGTGCCCAGGGGTTGCAAAGAAACCTGACAGCAACAGCGTCGTCATCATCGAAATGTTAAGCAGAATGGGAGCCGCAGCCGCTGCTGCAAACCGCGAGAGCGCGTTGAGAATGCCGCCGTAAAGCGTGACGAGCGAAACCAGGAGAAGGTAGGGAAATGTAATTCGCGTGAGCTCGACTGCGAGCGCAAATCGGCCGGGATCTTTTCCAAATCCCGGCGCTAAGAGCTTGATAAGGTCAGGTGTGAAGGCAAGCGCGCACAGGAGCAAAACGATTTGACTTGCAAACAAAAGTGTGAATACGCGATCGCTAAACAGCTGAGCTTTGGTTGACCCTTCTTGCTGCCGGATGCGGGCATAGGCAGGAACAAAGGCCGCGTTGAAGGCCCCCTCGGCAAAGATTGCGCGAAAATGGTTGGGCAACCTCAATGCAACAAAGAAAGCGTCGGCAATCGGTCCGGCGCCGAGCACGGCCGCAAGGACGATGTCACTCGCAAAGACTGTATGCCTAGAGAGCAGCGTCAGGCCGCCAACGGTGAAGAAGCGCCCGATCATCGGCCGAGCCAGCCGGCGTCCCCGGCGTGGGAGGGTGAGATCAGCCGATCACGCGCCGCGTCGCGCGACGCCCGACGGCAGGCATTGCGCGGGCTTCGAGACACCGGATCGCGATCTCCAGGCTCGCTACGCCCTCATCGCCGGTGACCGCGGGCTCCTTGCCGGCGCGTATTGCTGAAATGAAAGCCTGGAGCTCGGCGCGCAGCGGCTCGGCATGCCCAACCGAGAGGTGTCGCATCGAATAGCTGCCGTCGGGCTGAAAACCGAAACATTCGGTGACCTGCCGGGTGAGCAGGTCGCCCATGATGTATTTCTTGCGAGTCGCTATCGTTACGTTCCTGGCCTTGAAGGGCGTGAGCCAGTTCGTGTTGATGTGGGCCAGCACACCGGAGACGGTGCGAAACTGAAGGAGCGCAATATCCTCCCGTTCGGCGACCGCGCTTGAGAGCTGCGGCTGCACTTCCGCGATCTCGGACTCGGTGAACCACCGGATCAAATCGATGTCATGCACTGCGAGATCGATCACCACTCCCACATTCGACATACGCGGCGGAAACGGGCCGACGCGCGTGATGGCGATGGACAAAATGTCTTCGCCTCGGATTGCCTCTTTGATCGCCTCGACGGTGGGATTGAAGCGCTCGACGTGCCCCACCATCAGCGAAACGCCGGCGTGCCGGGCGGCGGCAATGATGGCGCGCCCCTCAACGACCGAGGGCGCGATCGGCTTCTCGACCAAAACATGTACGCCCTGCTTAATGCAACATAGCGCCAGCTCGCGATGCAGGTGCGTAGGGGCGGCAATGGTCATGGCATCCACGCCTTCTGCGAGCAGCTCTTCAATATTGCTCAAGCCCGCACAGCCAAGCGCGCTGGCCACCATGTCGCGTGGTGCCGGGTCAGGATCGGCTACGCCGACGAGACGAATTCCGGCAAGATCGGCAAAGACGCGCGCATGGTTGCTGCCCATAACGCCGACGCCGGCGACGCCGACACGTAACCGCCCGTCCGATCCCTTGTTGGCGGATTTCATGACAGACAAGCTACCCCCTCTGCCGGCCGCCATTCGTCGCGCCCCTCCTAGCATGCTCGCTCGCCCCTGGCGATGGCCCCCTTCTTGCCTGTGCACACGTTTTGAATCAACCGGTTACAGGCGAAAATCCAATGGGTTGCACTACATCTTAGCAAATCGGCGCAACCACTCGACGAAGCGCTTAATCCCCTCCGCGATCGGCGTACTGGGCCGGAAACCCACCGCCTGTTCGAGATCGGCAACATCGGCGTAGGTCTCCGGAACGTCTCCAGGTTGCATTGGCAGGAACTCCGCAATGGCAGTCCTGTCGACTGCCTGCTCGATCAGCCGCACGACTTCGAGCACCTCTACGGGGCTGCTGTTGCCGATATTATAAATGTGCCAGGGGGCTCGGCTGGTTGCCGGATCCGGCGCTTCGCCCGACCAGGCATGATCAGGCGAGGGCGGTCGGGGGACCAGGCGAACCACGGCCTCAACCACATCGTCGATAAAAGTAAAATCCCGTCGCATCCGACCATTATTGAACAGCTTGATCGGCCGCCCATGCAATATTGCGTCACTGAACAGCCACATCGCCATATCAGGACGGCCCCAGGGTCCATAGACGGTGAAAAATCGCAATCCGGTCGCCGGCAGCGCGAACAGGTGGGAGTAGGCATGGGCCATGAGCTCGTTGGCTTTCTTCGTGGCGCCGTAGAGGTTGAGCGGGTGATCGACGTTGTCCGACGCACGAAGAGGCATTCTGGTGTTCGCCCCATAAACCGACGAGGAGGAGGCGTAGAGAAGGTGGCGGCAGCCCTGATGCCGGCACCCCTCCAGCACGTTAAGAAAGCCAACGAGATTGGCGTCCGCGTACGCATACGGATCGATGAGGGAATGGCGCACTCCCGCCTGTGCCGCCAAGTGAACGACATTGGGAAACCGTTCCGCCTCGAACAAACGCATCATTGGGACGCGTTGGGCAATATCCACTTTCTCGAACCGGAAGTTGGAAAAGCGTTGGAGCTCGGCGATTCGGGCCGCTTTCAAGGCGGGATCGTAGTAGGCGTTGAGGTTGTCTATTCCAACGACATCGTATCCTTGCACCAGCAGGCGTTGCGCGACGTGCATGCCGATGAAACCGGCTGCGCCGGTGACGAGAACAAGCTCCCCCACATCAACCTCCCTTCTTAGGGGCGCTCGGGCCATGCTGAGGGCCTCGCCATGTTTGCGCCCGCCGGTTGCGCTCGGCTGGGAGCCGTTCGTGCAGTATAAAGGGCCAAATGCCAAGGGCCGTTTTAACGTGATGGCGCGAACCGACTCTCCTGAGGCGCCTCTTCGGCCGAGCTCGACCTCATGATTGAGCTCGCTAGCCAAGCGACCGCGCTGCGGGATTGGTTATTCGATCGTGCGCTGCCCATTTGGTGGGACATTGGTGCGGATCGAGTGCATGGCGGCTTTCACGAAGCGATCGATCTCGACGGCAGGCCGGTCCCAAAAGCCCATCGTGCCCGCACCATTGCACGTCAGGTTTTCTCCTATTGTGAGGCGGGCCGGCTTGGCTGGAAAGGACCTTGGCGTGAGGCGGCGCTGCACGCGTTAGAGTTCTTCCGTGCTCATTTCATCGCTCGTGATGATACGATTGTTTCTGTCGTCGATCTCGACGGCCGATGTTCTGACTCGCGTTTTGAACTGTACGACCAAGCTTTTGCCTTGCTCGCTTATGCAAGCGCTCACCGCACATTTGGGCCGGCGGCCGGCTGGCGCAGGCGCGCCACGGCCCTGCGCGTGGCACTCGAGCAACGTTTTGCCAATCCACTTGAGGGGTTTTTGGAAGGGCTTGAGGCGCGACTGCCGCAGTGCGCTAATCCGCACATGCATCTTTTCGAATCGGCGATTGCATGGAGTATCATCGACGATGATCCCGGCTGGGCTCGAATGGCAGACGGGCTGGCGAAACTGTGCGTTGGCAAGATGATCGAGCCTGCGACGGGTGCGCTGCGCGAGCTCTTTGACAAGGATTGGACTGCGGCCGCTGGAATTGCCGGCAGCATCTGCGAGCCCGGCCACCACTACGAGTGGGCTGTCTTGCTTGATCGCTGGGCACGTCGGGCGGGTAAAAAACAACCCGAGGAGATATCCCGGATCATTGCATTTGCTGATGCTCACGGTGTCAATGCCGAAGGGTTCGTGATGAACGCCGTGCTGACCGATGGCTCGGTCCATGATCCCGTGGCGCGGCTGTGGGCGCAAGCGGAACGGGTTCGCGCTTATCTCATCCAAGGCCGCAGTGGAGAGCAAGTATCCGCAGCCGTCGAGGCGCTGGGGCGCTTTCTCGCAACGCCCACGACGGGTCTATGGTTCGACCAGCTCGACGAAAAGAATGTGTTCGTCGTCGAACCAGCGCGTGCCACAAGCCTATACCACATTATCGGCGTGGCTGTGGATTTGGTCGGGGCCCACTTTGTGCCGGATCAGATGCATGACGCAGTGCAGCCCCGAACGAGTGAGACAACACTGATGGAGCGATGACTGCACCTGTTTGCGGATCACCCTTTCGCCCCCTTCATCGCGCACAGAATGAGCTCAAAACATCTACCAACCCCTTCTATGGATGCTTCCCCAGCAATCACGCCAGGGCGCCCGGGGGAAAGAGCCGCCACCCCTCGTATCATCTATCTCGTTACCGAAGACTGGTACTTTATCTCCCATCGCCTTCCGATGGCGCGGGCAGCGCGCGCGGCCGGTTTTGACATCCATGTCGCCACCCGGGTCGATCGCCATGGAGCAGCGATTGTGGCCGAAGGATTTGAGTTGCACCCGGTCTCATGGCAGCGCGGCAGCCTTGATCCGCGCGACTTCGTTCGTGTGTTGCGCGAGGTACGCCGGTTATATCGCGAACTCACGCCCGATCTTGCTCATCACGTTGCTTTGCCCGCAACAGTTGTCGGTTCCTTAGCCGCCGCGGGCCTGCCGACGATTTGTCTCAATGCAATGACCGGGCTTGGAACGATGTTCATCAGCGACGCGCCGAAGATGCGCCTGGCGCGCATGACACTGCGCCCTGTCCTGCGCGCTCTCTTGAGCAGCCCTCGATCCGCCGTCCTGGTACAAAATCTCGACGATCACGCCCTCGTCGAGAAACTTGGAGTTGGCGCGAAGCGTATCGCGCTCATTCCGGGGTCGGGTGTCGACACCGAAGCCTTGCGACCACTGCCCGAGCCTGGTGGTCCCGTCACAATTGCATTTGTGGGACGCCTTGTAGCCAGCAAGGGAATCCGGGCCCTTGTCGAGGCACATGCGCGCCTTGTCGCAAGTGGTCAAGAGATCAGGCTGTTGATTGCCGGGGTCCCGGACCCCGCAAATCCCGACGCAATCGGCGCGGACGAGCTCGAACGCTGGCGGCGGCAAACCAACGTGTCCTATCTCGGCTTTGTCGAAGACATCGCCGCGCTATGGGCTCGCGCCCACATTGCCGTGCTGCCATCCTATCGCGAAGGGCTGCCGCTGACGTTGCTCGAGGCTGCGGCTTGTGCACGGCCGCTCATCGCTACCGACGTGCCGGGTTGCCGCGATATCGCGCGTCACGATCGCAACGCGTTTGTGGTCCCGCTCGGCGATGTGGGAGCGCTCGCCCGAGCCATTGAGTGCCTGGCTGGTGATGCGGATCTCCGGCGTAGATTTGGCCAAGCAGGCCGCCAGCTGGTCGAGCAGGAGTTCTCGAGCAAACGAATTGGTCGGGATATGGTTGCTTTATACCGGCGCCTGCTGAGCGCCCGTCCTGACCTGTTTGGTTATCCGGCGTTGTAGCGAACACCGCCTCGGACTAGAAGAAGAAAGCCTCAGGGGTCGCAATGGCGGGTAAGATCATCCCAGTCGTGATGTGCGGTGGCGCCGGAACGCGACTCTGGCCGGTCTCGCGCGAAAGTATGCCCAAACAATTCGTTCCATTGATAGGGGAGGGCTCCACCTTCCAACAGGTGATGAGGCGCACCTCGGCCCCGCAATTATTTGCCCGGCCTATCGTGGTGACGAACGAGGAATTTCGTTTCTTGGTTGCTGAGCAGCTGCGCGAATGCGCTATCGCGGCGGATATCGTGCTGGAGCCCATGCGGCGCGATTCCGGTCCCGCGGTCGCGGTCTCTGCGCTGTTCGCAGCCGAGCGCGATCCGCAAGCGCTTGTTCTCGTGCTCGCGGCCGATCATGTCATTCGCAAGCTGGACGATTTCCGCGCTGCGTGCAGGTGTGCCGCTGAAGCCGCAGCACTCGGCCGGATCGTGACGTTCGGCATCCCGCCCAGCCATGCAGCGACCAATTACGGCTATATCCGTGCCGGAAAACAGCTCAATGGCGCGGGCGTCTGCGAAGTCGACGCTTTCGTCGAAAAACCCGATGCTGCAACCGCGGCAAAATACGTAGACGCCGGGTATCTTTGGAATAGCGGCAATTTCCTGTTTCACGCTTCGACCATGTGGGAGGAGATTGAACGCTTGGAGCCGCTCATTGCGGAGGCCGCTAAGGCATCAGTCGCGGCTGCAACGCGTGACCTCGATTTTCTGCGGCTTGGCGCCGAGCCGTTCGCCAAGGCACCGAAGAAATCCATCGACTACGCCGTGATGGAACGCACGAAGCGAGCAGCGGTGGTGCCCGCGGATTTCGGCTGGTCGGACATCGGCAGCTGGAGCGCCGTTTGGGACGTGCTTGATCACGACGCCGACGGTAATGCCAGTACGGGAGCGGTGGTTTTATCCCACACGCGAAACAGCCTCGTGCACTCCGAAGAGCCGATTCTGACAGCTGTGCTTGGACTCGAGGATGTCATCGTCATCTCCACCGCAGATGCGGTGCTGGTCGCTGCGCGAAAAAGCGCGGAGGACGTGAAGGCCCTGGTCGAGCAGCTCAAAGCCCAGAACCAGCGCGCCGCGGTGGAGCACCGGCGAATCTACCGGCCCTGGGGGTATTATCAGGATATCGATTTAGCCCCGCGCTATCGCGTCAAGCGTATTGTGGTCAAACCTGGCAGCGAGCTTTCGCTGCAGAAGCATTTTCATCGCTCGGAGCACTGGGTCGTCGTCAAGGGAACTGCGGAAGTGACCCTAAATGGCACGACCCGCAGCGTGCACGAGAATGAATCCGTCTATATTCCCATCGGGAGTGTGCATCGCCTCGCCAATCCGGGGAAAATCCCGCTCGAACTGATTGAGGTTCAAGTCGGCAGCTACGTCGGCGAGGACGATATTGTGCGAATCGAAGACTCCTATGGACGGATCAAGACGCAGGCTCGTTAAAGCCAGCACAAGCTGGCACTGCGCGTTCCATGGTCTTGTACCGAGGTGACGCCGTCACCTCAGCCGCGGGATTCCTTCGTGTTATTGGCGGGAACGCTCGAGTACACAAGCCAAGCGAGCGCTCCGGGGAGCGAGCCGAGTGCGAGTGCCAGTCCAAAGCAGATCGAAAAGACAAGCGCCTGCTCAGGCGCAATCCCGTGACGGCCTAGAACCGCCACCACGGCAATCTCCCGCAGGCCCCAGCCATTGATAGAGATTGGCACCAATGCCACCCCGACTATCACCACGAACAACACGGCGACGTCGGATGCTGAGAGCGCTAGCCCCTGCGCCCGGCCAACGGACCAGATCACGGCCATGGTAAGCACATGAATAAGAACTCCGAGGCTCAAGATCATCA
>CATPCO010000397.1 GCA_955652925.1 uncultured Xanthobacteraceae bacterium
GAACTATAGCATTGTCCTGCGGTAGCCCGCATGAGCAACGCGAAATGCGGGAAGATCGCCCGGATTTCGCCCGTCTGCGCTGAAGCTTCGACCGGCCATTGGAGTAAGGCCGCCGCAGCCTCGGCGAAGGCGGCTTTGCTCATCCGGGCTACGAGGATTCTCGCAGTAAATGTAGCCCGTGTTGAGCGAAGCGAAACGCGGGAATGGTTCTCCCGGATTTCGCCCGTCTCCGCTGAAGCTTCGAAGGGCCATTGGAGTAAGGCCGCCGCAGCCTCGGCGAAGGCGGCTTCGCTCAATCCGGGCTACGGTATCTCGCAGGCAACCCCGCATTCATGTCAGCCGCCGTCCAGGAGCTCCTGTGCACGCTCGACCTCGAGCCGATCGAGCTCAATTTGTTTCGCGGCCGCTCGCCCCAGGTGGGCTGGCAGCGGGTGTTCGGTGGACAGGTGATCGGGCAGGCGCTGGTCGCGGCCTGCCGCACGGTCGATGTGGCCGGCCGGCCGCCCCATTCCCTGCACGCCTATTTCCTCCTCGGCGGCGACCCGTCGGTCCCCATCGTCTACGAGGTCGATCGCATTCGCGACGGCAAGAGCTTCACCACCCGGCGCGTCACTGCAATCCAGCACGGACATGCGATCTTCAGCATGGAAGTCTCGTTTCATCGCGATGAGCCGGGCATGAGCCATCAGGCCGAGATGCCTTCGGTCCCGATGCCGGATGACCTGCCCGGCGAGATGGAGATGAAGCAGCGTATCCTGCCGATCATGCCGGAGCCGGTCCGCCGCTACTATGAGCGGGAACGGCCGATCGAGCTGCGGCCGGTCGAGTTCGACCGCTACCTTGGCAAGAAAATTGACGGCGGGCGGTTTCATGTCTGGATCCGCGCCACCGGCGCGCTTCCAGACGAGCCCGCCATTCACCAATGCGTGCTCGCCTACGCCTCCGACATGATGCTGCTCGACTCGGCCTTGAGCCCGCACGGGCGCACAGTGTTCGAAAAAACCATCATGGCAGCGAGCCTCGATCATGCCATGTGGTTTCATCGCCCGTTCCGCGCCGATGACTGGCTGCTTTATGCCCATGACAGCCCCAATCTTTGGGGCTCGCGCGGTTTTTCGCGCGGCCTCATCTTCGCCCGCGACGGATCGCTCGTCGCCTCGGTGTGCCAGGAAGGGCTGTTACGGGAACGGCGAGGGTGATGCCGATCGCGTAGCCCGGATTGAGCGAAAGCGAAATCCGGGACCCCGGATGTCGCTACGCTCCATCCGGGCTACAGGGCCGCCCAACGAAATCTCCGCACGGGAAAGCGGGGGCAGCTGTACGAGACACTTAATTTTTCGGCGCAACGCCGATATTGTGCTCGCTTGCGATCATTCACCTCCAGGATGCGCCCCGTCACCTGTTACAGGACAAGTTCATGAAACTGGTCATCGCCATCATCAAGCCATTCAAGCTCGACGAGGTTCGCGACGCACTCGTCGCGGTCGGTGTCCACGGCATGACGGCGAGCGAAGTCAAAGGCTATGGCCGGCAGAAGGGCCACACCGAAATCTACCGCGGCGCCGAATACGCCATAAACTTCCTGCCGAAGATCCGCATCGAAGTGGCCGTGCCGTCCGACCGTGTCGACGCCGTGATCGACGCCATCATGACATCCGCGAAGACCGGTCAGATCGGAGACGGCAAGATCTTCGTCACACCGATTGATCAGGCAGTGCGCATCAGGACAGGAGAAACCGACGTCGACGCTCTGTAGTTCGAGCAAGTTTCGATGACGTTCGATCACGACGGGATTCCGCTGTTTGCGGATCTCTCCCGACCTATCTCAGCTAGGATCATCACCAGGGGGCCAGGATGAACAAAAAAATCAGTCACAGGATTGCTGCCACAGCTCTCGCCGCGCTGAGCGCAACCATCAGCGCGGGGCCTGCGCTTGCTCAGGCCGCAACGTCGAGGATCGATGCGGCCGATACCGCATGGATGATGGCTGCAAGCGGTCTCGTCCTGATGATGACCATCCCAGGCCTTGCCCTGTTCTACGCCGGGATGGTGCGCAAGAAGAATGTCCTTGCCACCATGGCGCAGTGCCTCGTTTGTACGGCGCTGTGCTCGCTCCTGTGGTTTGCGTTCGGATACAGCTTGAGCTTCGTGGGCGATGGCAATTGGCTCGGCACATTCGAGCAGGCGTTCATGCGCGGAACGAGCGTGGATGCGACGAGCTCACTCGCACCGACGATTCCCGAAGTGCTGTTCATGTTTTATCAGATGACCTTCGCGATCATCACGGTCGCGCTGGTTACCGGATCGGTCGCGGACCGCATGCGCTTTTCCGCCTTCGTCTGGTTCGCGGCCGGTTGGCTGATCTTCGTTTATGTGCCCATTGCGCATTGGGTATGGGGCGGCGGCTTCCTTGCGAAAGCCGGCATTCTCGATTTCGCCGGCGGCACCGTCGTTCATCTCAACGCCGGCATCGCGGGCATCGTGGCAGCCGTCGTCGTCGGCAAACGCCACGGTTATGGCACGGAAAACTTCGCCCCATTCGATCTCTCGATGGCGGTGATCGGGACCGGCCTGCTCTGGGTCGGCTGGTTCGGATTCAACGGCGGCTCGGCGCTGGGCGCAAATTCGCGCGCGGCGTTTGCCATCCTCGCCACGCATCTAGCCGCCTCCACCGGGGCGCTGACCTGGATGTTCCTGGAATGGTGGACGCGTGGAAAACCATCGGTGCTCGGAATGATTTCCGGCGCGGTCGCAGGGCTCGGCACCATTACGCCGGCGTCCGGTTTCGTGCTGCCGTGGCACGGCGTCATTATCGGGCTGATTGCGGGCGCCTTCTGCTTCTGGGCCTGTACCTGGCTCAAGCTGCGGCTGGGCTATGACGATTCGCTTGACGTCTTCGGAGTGCACGGAGTGGGAGGCGCAACAGGCACCTTCCTCACCGGCATTTTTGCGGTCGCCGCCCTCTCGGCAACGCCCGACGCACCCGCGGGCTCCCCTGGGCTGATCGAAGGGAATGCGCGTCAAGTCCTGGTCCAGCTTTACGGCATTGCTGCCGTAATCATCTGGTCGGGCGCAATCACCTTCATTTTGCTCAAGGTGATCGAGTTCCTCGTGCCGTTACGGGTGAACAGGCAAAACGAGATCGAAGGCCTCGATGTGACGCAGCACGGGGAGGCGCTACAGTAGTCAGAGATCAGATGTCGGAGATCAGATGCCTGAATTTGGCGCAGGTCTGCGCCTCCTGACATCCGACCTCCGATGGTTAATCGCCCCTTAACCTGACCTCCCCTATGCTAAGTCAAGGCTTGCGCGGCGAGTGTTGGCGCCGCTTGTGTCCATGCTGATGACCGCCGCCAAACCTGCCCCGCCCCCTTCGGCCGAGCTCGGCCGCTCCCCGTTCGTGCGCCTGCGCGAGCTCCTGGGAGACGAACCGCCCGGCAAGCCGGCGATCAGCATGGCCGTTGGCGAGCCGCAACACGGCGTACCCGGCTTCGTCGGGCCGGTTTTGGCCGCCCACATCGCCGAGTTCGGCCGCTATCCCATGAACAAGGGCATGGATGAAATGTGCGAGTCGGCCGCGCGCTGGCTCACACGACGCTTTTCATTGTCGCGCCCGGTCGATCCCGCGCGCGAGGTGCTGGTGCTGAGCGGCTCGCGTGAAGGGCTCTTCCTTGCCGCCATAGCGGCTGCGCGCCAGAACGGCCGCCGCCGCGGCACCCCCGCGATGCTCATCCCTAATCCGTTTTATGCGGCCTATGCGGCAGGCGCGGTGACCGCCGGCTGCGAGCCGGTTTATCTCCCCGCCACTGCGGCCAATGGATTCCTCCCCGATCTCGATGCGCTGCCGGAAGATCTGCTCGCGCGCACGGTCGCCTTTTTCATTGCCTCGCCCGCCAATCCCCAGGGCTCGGTTGCCGACCTCTCCTATCTAAAACGCATCGTCGCGCTCGCGCGCCACCATGGATTTCTCGTGTTCAGCGACGAGTGCTACTCCGAAATCTACACCCGTGCGCCGCCGCACGGGATGCTTGAAGCGGGCGCACCGGATTTTGAAAACGTCGTCGCGTTCCAATCGCTTTCCAAACGGTCGAACTTGCCGGGCCTGCGCATTGGCTTTGTTGCCGGTGACCGCAACTTCCTGGCGCGCTTTCTCGAATTGCGCAATGTCGCTGCGCCGCAGGTGCCCATGCCCGCACAGCGCGTCGCCATCGCCGCTTACGGCGACGAAACCCATGTGATTGAAAACCGCCGGCTCTATTCGCACAAATTCGATCTGGCCGACCAGATCATCGGCGATCGCTACGGCTATCGCAGGCCAGGCGGCGGATTCTTCCTCTGGCTCGACGTTTCGGCCCATGGCGGCGACGAGGCGGTCACGCTGCGGCTCTGGCGCGAGGCGGGCCTGCGCGTTGTGCCGGGACAGTATCTCGCGCGCGAACAGGCCGACGGCAGCAATCCCGGCCGCGGTTATATCCGCGTCGCCATGGTTTCAGACCAGGAAACCACGGCGGAGGCGCTCCACCGCCTGGTCGCTACATTGCGCTGAGGCGAGCATGTCCCGCCGTCGCGGCTTGGCGAGATTCGGTTTCCTGCCGGACGCGGCGCGCGAAGCCCTGCGCCGGCGTCTGCGCGAGACGGCGGGCGCGGGTCTCATTCTCGTCGCGGTGCTGCTGGCGCTTGCACTTGCGACCTGGTCGGTTGCCGATCCGAGCTTGAGCCATGCCACGAACGCTCCAGTGCGCAATGTGCTGGGACTTGGCGGAGCAATCGTCGCCGACCTGCTGACCCAGTTGCTCGGGCTCTCTGCGCTCATGCTCGTGCTGCCTATCGGAATCTGGGGCTGGCGTCTGGCAAGCCATCGCCGCCTCAATCGCGAGCGCATCCGGTTAGGACTGTGGGTGCTCAGCATCCCGCTGTGGGCCGCATCCGCGGCCGCGCTGCCGCGCCCATCGGGCTGGCCGCTGCCGGCCGGCCTCGGTGGCGTGATCGGGGATTGGACGGCGTCCATTCTGCTCGCCGGCGGAAATTTACCGGGCATCGCGCGCGCCGTCGTGATGCTGGTCGCGGGAGCGGGAGCTCTCCTCTGCTTCGGCATCGTCGCAGGCTTCGGACTGCATCCGCAAAAGCAAGCGGCGCCTGAGCAGCACGAGGAAGAAGAACGCGCGTTCATCTCAATCGGCTGGATCGCCCACGGCTTTCTCAGCCTCAAAGCACGTCTTCGCCGGCTGCTCGCAGGCAGGCCCAAGGTGCGGGCGTCCGCAGCGCAGGAGGCAATGGCGGTGGAGCGCCGAGCAGAACCGCGGTTCGAAGATGCGCTCGCCGCTTCGCTGCAACCGCAGATCAAAGCGGATAGCGATGAAGACCGGGATGAGCCCTCGCCGCGAGCGCCAGGCAGGCCGCGCGGCGCGCCGCGTCCCCAGCGCCGCTCAATGGGCGGTTACGTGCTCCCGCCGCTTGAGGTCCTCGCCGTTCCCAAAGCGAGCGGACGCGCGGTTCTCAGCGCCGAGACGCTCGCCGCCAACGCGACCGCCCTGGAAGGCGTGCTCGGCGACTTCGGCGTGCGCGGCGAGATCATCAACACCCGGCCGGGGCCGGTGGTGACGCTTTACGAGCTTGAACCCGCGCCGGGAATAAAGTCATCGCGCGTGATCGGACTTGCCGACGACATCGCACGCTCCATGAGCGCGCTCTCGGCACGCGTTGCCGTCGTGGCAGGACGCAACGCGATCGGAATTGAGCTGCCCAATCCGACACGCGAGAAGGTTTATCTGCGCGAATTGCTCGCCAGCAGCGACTACATCGACAATCCCGCCAAGCTGCCGCTGTGCCTGGGCAAGACCATCGGCGGCGAGCCGGTCATCGTCGATCTTGCGCGCATGCCTCATCTGTTGATCGCAGGCACGACCGGCTCGGGCAAATCGGTCGCTATCAACACCATGATTCTGAGCCTTGTCTATCGCCTGCGCCCGGAACAATGCCGTCTCATCATGGTCGATCCGAAGATGCTGGAGCTCTCGGTCTATGACGGCATTCCGCACCTTCTGAGCGCGGTCGTGACCGATCCGAAGAAAGCGGTGGTCGCCCTGAAATGGGCCGTGCGCGAGATGGAGGAGCGCTACAAGAAGATGTCGAAGCTCGGCGTGCGCAACATCGAGGGCTACAACGCCCGTCTCGCTGAAGCGCGCGGCAAAGGTGAAAAGCTCAGCCGCACCGTGCACACCGGCTACGACAAGGAAACCGGCGAGGCGATCTACGAACGCGAGGAGCTCGATCTCGAAGCTCTGCCGTTCATCGTCGTGATCGTCGACGAGATGGCCGATCTGATGATGGTTGCGGGCAAGGACATCGAGGGCGCGGTCCAGCGCCTGGCGCAGATGGCGCGCGCCGCCGGACTGCACGTCATCCTTGCGACCCAGCGCCCGTCCGTGGACGTCATCACCGGCACCATCAAGGCGAACTTCCCGACCCGAATCTCATTCCAGGTCAC